>DAIQNP010000237.1:0-4555 GCA_036788335.1 Erythrobacter sp. | reverse complement strand
GAAGACCCCTTCGCCGATCCCGATTTCGCCGCGCGTTATGTCGACGGGCCCAAGCTGTTCGTTCCCGGGCACCATGATATGATGCGCATGAGCGCGCTGCTCCTCGCCGAGGACGCGCCCGATGAGGCGAACATCCTTGTGGTTGGTGCAGGCGGGGGGATCGAGCTTCGGCACTTTGCGCAAGCGCAGCCCGATTGGCGTTTCACTGGCGTCGATCCGTCATCCGAAATGCTCGCAGTAGCGCGCCGGACGCTGGGTGAACTCAGTGACCGCTGTGATCTTGTCGAAGGAACGATCGATGCCGCTCCACCCGGTCCGTTCGACGGCGCTTCCTGCCTGCTGACGCTGCACATGATCCCGGACGACGGGGCGAAGCTTGCGACATTGCAAGCCATCCGCAACCGCTTGCGTCCGGGAGCGCCTTTTGTGATCGTCGATCATTGTCTCGACAAATCCGATCCGCAATTCGAGCGGAAACTGGATCGATATGCGCGGTTCGCCTTGGATTCCGGTGCTGCTCCCGAGGACGTGGCGCGGGCCTGCGAAGGTATCCGCCAATTCGTTCCGATGGTCTCGCGGGAGCGTGAAGCCAAATTGCTTGCCGAGGCCGGGTTCACCGACATCGAGATCTTCTACGCAGGTTTCCTTTGGACGGGTTGGAGCGCGCGGGCCTGATGCGGTGGCGAGGGGGGATTTTGGGGGTGCTTGCCGCGGCGACCGGTTCATTCGGTGTGCCTGCCAATGCGCAGACGCAGATCGTGGCCGCAACCGACACCGACCCAGCGCCCACCACACCGGCAGCCGCCGTGGAAACCTAACCCCCGCACCTTCTGCGACCGCTTTTATCCTCAGACCGCGCTTGAACTCCTCGAACGCGTGCCGGGCTTCAGTCTCGACACCGGCGCAGAATTGCGCTGCTTTGCCGGCGCTGCCGGCAATGTGCTGGTCGATGGCGAACGGCCAACGATCAAATCAGGCGGGCTCGAAGATTTTCTCAGCCGCATCCCGGCGGACGCGGTCGACCGGATCGAGGTGACGCGAGGTGCCCAGCGTGCGGGCGAGACGGCGGGGCAAGGCTTGATCGCCAACGTCATCCGCAAACCGCAAAGCTTCGCTGGCACCTGATCGGGCGAGCTGGAGCGCAATCCGGCAGGGCTTGTCTTTCCGCGCGGCGAAGTATCTTTCACTGCGCCGCTGGGGGCATGGTCGACAACCACCAAGATCAATGCCTTCTGGGAACAGTTCACCTTCGACAACATCGATCGCATCCGCCGCGATGCCGCGGGCGCGCTGGTTGCCTTCGACGAGGAAACTTTGCCGTCCACCTTGCGCGATGCCTTCATCGCCACCGAGGCCAAGCGTTTGCTGGCCGGCGGGACGCTGACCATCAATGCGCGCTTCGGCAACAGCCGCTTCTATCAAGAAACGGGGCGCGACGGCTTTCTTGGGCGCGAGCCCGATGTGGGGGATCGAAACTGAAGCCGCGGTCCCGCTCGCACGTTTCATCAAGGGCGGACTGCTGGAAGTTTCGGCCGACTTCCGCGATGCGGAATTCCGCGACCCGATCACGGGCGAGATGCGGGTGGTGAACATTGTCGCATCTGTCTCATACAAGGCCCCCGAAACGCAGCGGCAGCGCGGGCGCGGACCGGGCCGCGCCGCTTCGGGTCAGGACCCTGCCTCAGTACATGTGCTGGCCGCCATTGATGCTCATCGTCGATCCGGTCACGAAGCCGCCGTTCTCGCTGGTAAGAAAGGCCACGCCGCGCGCGATTTCCTCGGCCATGCCGAGCCGGCCGACCGGGATCTTGGCGACGATCTTCTCCAGCACCGCGGGCGGCACGGCGGCGACCATGTCGGTGTCGATATAGCCCGGCGCGATGGCGTTGACGGTCACCCCGAATTTGGCGCCTTCCTGCGCCAGCGCCTTGGTGAAACCGTGGATGCCGGACTTGGCGGCGGCGTAGTTGACCTGCCCGTACTGCCCCGCCTGCCCGTTGATCGAGCCGATGTTGACGATCCGGCCCCAGCCACGCTCGCGCATGCCGGGGAAGGCTGCCTTGGCCATGTTGAAGCACCCGCCGAGGTTGACGCGCATGACATCGTTCCAGTCGTCGAAGCTCATCTTGTGCATGGTGCCGTCGCGGGTGATCCCGGCATTGTTGACGACAATGTCGATGGGGCCGTGTTCTTCGGCGACTGCGGCGCAGCCCGCCATCGTGGCTTCGTGATCGCCCACGTCCCAGCGATGGGCGGGGATGCCGGTAGCCTCGGTAAAGGCGCGGGCCTTGTCCTCGTTCCCGGCGTAATTGGCGATGACGGTGTGCCCTTGCCGCTGGAGCCGCCTGCAGATCGCCTCCCCGATTCCGCGCGTTCCTCCGGTGACGATAGCTACCCGGCCCATGACATTCCCCTCATTGTTGTCTGCTTGTGCCGGCAACGTAGCGCTGCCTTTACGTCAGGGAAAGCGGGGAATGGCCATGCTGTCACAAAGCATGATGCAGCGCGGTGGGAGGACCCGCCGCGCGCAGGATCAGAACTTGATCTGGGTGCCGACGTAGACCGCCTGGCTGTCCTGCACCGAATTGGTCAGCGGATCGAGCCGTTCGCGTTCCTGCGAATAGCGCACGCCCGCCGTCACATCGAGATTGGGCGAAAGGCGGAAGCTGCCGCCGACCCCGACAGTTTGCGAAGCGACCGCATCGAGCGTGTTGGGCGACCGTCCGGCGATGGCGCGATCCTCAAGCTCGATGCGCGGTTGCAGCCGGCTCGGCTTGTCGTCGGCGTTCGGCTTGGAAGGTTCGAATTCGGCGAGGTCGGGCATCGCCATCCGGCGCACGCTGCTGGGCAGTTCGACCGGGCGCGCAAAGCTCTTGTAACCGCGCGCGGTGCCGAGCTGGAACCGGCTTGCCTGAAGTGCGGCCAGACCCGTTCCGCGTCCCGGCGTTCCTTCGATCGCGGTGCGCACGTTGATGGCCTTGGCATCCTCACCATCGACGCGCACCGCCACGGTCACGGTCCGTTCGCCGGCAGTCGGGCCACCGATCGAGGCATTGCGGGCAGGGGTAAAGCGGATGCCGCGGGCGCGGGCCTTGTCGGCGACACGGGCGGCCAGAGCGGGATCGACCGAAGCGGGGGTGAAGACATCGAGGCCCAGCGACTGGAAGCTCAGCGATTCGAGCGAACGCGCCCCGCCGATGTTGCTGCCGACCACCGCCAACCCCGCGCTCGGCAAGCCGAGCACCAGACCTGCGAACAGGGCGAACAGCGGCAGCGAAAGCTGCGCCTTGCCGTTCCTGTTCAACCGTGCCGACATGATTCCACTATTCCTCTACTATGGCGCTATGCACCTGCGCCCCAAGCATGCCAAGCCTTAACCGGGCCTGAGTCGTTATGCACCTAAGAGCCTTTCAAGATAGGTTTATGACAGTCTGGGGCAATCCCTATACGCCGTGCGCCAGCGGTTCACCGGTTACCTGTTGCCTTGCGCACACAGCCCGGCGAAACCTGCATATCCGCGCAGGTTCAGCGCGGGTAAAGCCGGAACGCGCCAAGCGGTGCACGGATCGGCGCTTGCCGCACCGGGCGGGCGGCGATAGAGCCGTGCCCAGCATGATAGAGGAATCCCGTCCCGTGACACGCGCCGCACCTGTCCTGACTTCGGCCCATACTCCGACCCTCCGCCCCGGCTTCGCCCGGGTGGCATTGGCGGCGACCGCGCTGGCCGGGCTGCTGGCCCTGCCCGCGTGCGGTGGAAACAGCCGGCCGCGGACCGAATTGCAGGCCGCGCAGGTCAACACCATCGGGGTCAACGCCTATCTGTGGCGCGCAGCGCTGGAGACCGTCAGCTTTGCCCCGCTGCTGCAGACCGACAGCGCGGGCGGAGTGATCGTGACCGACTGGTACGCCAACCCCGCCAATCCGGGTGAGCGGGTCAAGCTGACCGTCACCATCCTCGATCAGGACCTGCGCGCCGATGCGCTGCGGGTGGCCGCCAGCCGTCAGGTAAACGAGAGCGGCAACTGGCTCGAAGCCCCGGTGCAGGCGGCGACGGTGCAGAAGCTGGAAGACATCATCCTGACCAAGGCGCGCGACCTGCGCCGTCAGGCGCTGGCATCCTGAGCGCTTCCCGATCCCGACGCGCGCGGACCGCCAGCCATGACCGACAATTCCATTGATCCGTCCGTCGGTGACGGGCGGGGCCGTTTCGACCCTGCCGTTGCCCCCGCGGATCGCTTCGATCCGCTCAGCGCTGACTTGCGCTGGCAGCGCGCCTGGGCGGACGCGGGCACCTTCACCGCCGATTCGGACAGCCCCAAGCCGAAAAGCTACATCCTCGAGATGTTCCCCTATCCTTCGGGGCGCATCCACATGGGCCACGTGCGCAACTACACGATGGGCGACGTGCTGGCGCGCTATCAGCGGATGCAGGGGTATGAGGTGCTGCACCCGATGGGTTGGGATGCCTTTGGGATGCCGGCCGAAAACGCGGCGATGGAAAAGGGCGTGCATCCGGGCGGCTGGACCCGCCAGAACATCGCGCAGATGAAGGCGC
>DAIQNP010000236.1:0-4564 GCA_036788335.1 Erythrobacter sp. | reverse complement strand
CGGGCTTTCTCTGAGGTCGTCGGTCTCAAGCTTGAAGGCAAGGCCGACCAGCAGCACCTTGGCGCCCGGCTCCAGCCCTTGGGTGGCGGCGAGGAACTGGTGGTGCTTGTGCGCCTCGTTCGAACGGATCAGCGCGTCGACAAGATGCGTCGCCGAGCCTGTGTCTGCGGCGATGTATTGGAGCGCGCGCACATCCTTGGGCAGGCAGCTCCCGCCGAATGCACCGCCGGGACGGGTGTAATAGGCCGACAGGTTGAGCTTGGTATCGCTCTTGAAAATCGCGTGAACCTCGCGCGCGGAGATACCGAGGTTCTGGCACACGCGGCCGATTTCGTTGGCGAAGGCGACCTTGACCGCGTGCCAAGAATTATCGACAAACTTGGTGATCTCCGCTTCGCGCAGCCCGACTTCGAACAGCGGGGCTTCGATGCCTTCGTTCATCCGCGCCATGTTGACCGAGGGTTGCCCACCAAGCGTGCCGATCACGATCTTGGGCGGATGGAAGAAATCCTCGATCGCCGAGGCTTCGCGCAGGAATTCAGGGTTGTAGACCAGCTCGACCGCCTGCTGGGCGGCGTCGCCAAGCTGGTTCTGGATGATCGGCCAGATGATGTTCTCGCACGATCCGGGCCGCATGGTCGAACGGTAAGCCAGCGTCAGCGGGGCGGCACGGTCGGGCTTGAGACCGGCGGCTATCGCGCGGGTGACCTGCGCGATGTAGCTCATGTTGTGCGCTCCATCGACGCCGCTCGGCGTGCCGACGCAGACGATGGCGATGTCGCAGTCGTCGAGCTCGTCCGTCAGGCGGGTGACGGCCTTGATCCGGCCATCGGCATGGGAAGCAGCGATAAGATCGTCGAGGCCGGGTTCGTAAACCGGGGCGCGCCCTTCGTTCAGCGCTGCGACCTTGGCCTCGCTGACATCGACCCCGATGATCGTGTGCCCTTGGCTGGCGATGCAGCCTGCAGCGGTGGAGCCGACGTAACCGAGCCCGAAAATGGCAACTTTCACAGATATTCCTCATGCGGAGGCGACCCCGGTTGCGGCGGGGCCTAGCAAGCACCCCTCGGTGGTGCAATGCACAATGCTCGAAGCAAGCCGAATGACGAATGACGATGCTTGCCAGCGAAGCCGGCGCACGCTTAATGCGAGGGCTAACGGGAGAGCGACATGAACCAGCCGAGCGGACCGCTTGCCGGCCTCAGGGTGATCGAATTCAGCGGAATCGGCCCCGGACCGCACGCCGCCATGCTGCTGGCCGACCTCGGCGCGCAAGTGGTGCGGATCGAGCGGCCGGGGACGCCGGTGAGCAACCCGGTGGTCGAACGCGCCCGGCACCGGCTGGCGCTCGACCTCAAGAGCCAGGACGGCCTTGCCCGGTGCCGCGCAGCAGCAGCGCAGGCCGATGTGCTGATCGAAGGCTTCCGCCCCGGCGTGATGGAGCGGCTTGGTTTGGGACCGGAGGAACTGCTCGCCGTCAACCCGCGCCTTGTCTATGCCCGCATGACCGGCTGGGGACAGGACGGGCCGCTGGCGCAGGCCGCCGGGCATGACATCAACTATATCGCCCTCACCGGCGCGCTGGCCGCAGTGGGCAAGGCAGGCGAACTGCCGGTGCCGCCGCAGAACCTGGTCGGCGATTTCGGCGGCGGATCGATGTATTGCGCTTTCGGCATCCTCGCCGCGCTGTTCGAGCGCGAGAAGTCGGGCAAGGGTCAGGTGGTCGACGCCGCGATCGTCGACGGTACCACCAGCCTGATGAGCTTCTTTTTCGGCGTGCGCGGGCGACCTTTCATCACCACCGAACGCGGCAAGGGGATGCTCGGCGGGGCGGCGCATTTTTATCGCTGCTTCACCTGCGCCGACGGCAAGGACATATCGCTGGGCGCGATCGAGCCGCAGTTCTACGCTGAACTGCTCCAGCGCGCTGGCGCGCCTGCTCAATTGGCGCAGGACCAGATGAATCCCGCCAACTGGGACGATTATGCCGACCGGCTGGCGGCCCTGTTCGCTACGAAGACCCGCGACGAATGGTGCGCGCTGCTGGAAGGCAGCGACGCTTGCTTCGCCCCGGTGCTCGATCTCGACGAGGCGCGCAGTCACCCGCACATGGCGGCGCGCGGGGCCTATGTCGAACACGAGGGCGAATGGCACACCGCGCCTGCGCCGCGCTTCAGCCGCACGCCCGGCAGCGTCCGGTCGAGCGCGGATGACGGGGCGGACGTGATCGCGCGCTGGGCGGAGGGCGGATGATGGCGGGCAAGTTCTACGATCAATGGACCATCGGCGAGCGGATCGAACACCCGATCCGCCGCACCGTGACCGAGACCGACAACCTGCTGTTCTCGGTCATGACCCACAATCCGCAGCCGCTGCACCTCGATGTCGAGGCAGCCAAGGCCAGTGGGTTCGGCCAGATCCTCGTCAATTCGACCTTCACCTTCGCGCTGCTGGTCGGGCTGTCGGTGGGCGAGACGACGCTCGGCACGCTCGTCGCCAATCTCGGTTTCGACAAGGTGGTGACTCCCGCGCCGGTGTTCATCGGCGACACGTTGCACGCAGTGACCGAGGTCAAGGAACTGCGCGATAGCAAGTCCCGGCCCGAGGCAGGCATTGTCGTGTTCGGCCACGAGCTGATCAACCAGCGCGGCGAGGTGGTGTGCCGCTGCGACCGGACGGCGCTGATGCAGCGCAGCGGCTGAGGGCGATTGGCTGAACTGACCAAAAGGGGGACAGGACAAGTACGCCAAGGGGCGGCTGGCGGCACTCGGTTACAGGGCGCTCTGGTTCAGGCGCTGACCCAGCGCTGCTTCAGGCCGCTGGTTCGCCGCCCAGCGCCTGCCACAGCACGATCCGCGCCCGCGCTGCCCGGCCCAGAGCCGCCGCCGCGCGTTCGCCGCTGGCATCGGCGGCGCGGCGCGCTTCGAGCACTTCGAGGAAGCTGGCGAGCCCAGCGCGGTAGCGGGTGTTGGCGAGGCTGGCGGCGCGTTGCAATTCGTCGCGCTCCTGCACCGCCAGCGCGGCTTCGCTGTCAGAAGCGGTGATCGTGCCATAGGCGGTCTCGGCATCGCCCAGCGCCTGGAACACCGCGCCGCGATAGGCGGCAAAGGCGGCGCGCTTGTCGGCGGCGGCGGCATCGATCTGCGCGCCCACCCGTCCGAAATCGAGCAGCGGCCCGGCGATCCCGGCGGTCAGGGTGCCGACGATGGAGTCGTTGAAGAAGTCCTCGGGATCGAAGGCGAGGAGGCCGATCACGCCCGACAGCGTCAGCTTCGGAAAGCGCGCGCGGGCGGCAGCGGCGAGATCGGCGTCGCTGGCGGCAAGGCTGGCTGCGGCGGCGGCGACATCGGGCCGGTTGGCGAGCAGGTCGGAGGGCAGCGCGGCGGGGGCGGGCAGGGGTTCGAGCGCCGGGCCCGTCGCGCCGAGCGCTGCGCTGACGGCGGCAGCGTCCTGCCCGGTCAGGGTCACCAGGCGGCCGACGATCCGCGCCCGCTCGCTGCCCAGCGCGGCGAGCCGCACCTGCGATCCGGTGGCTGCAGCCTCGGCCCGGACCCGGTCAAAGCCGGGCGCAATTCCAGCGTCTTCGCGGACCTTGGCGAGCCCGGCCAGCTGCCGTGCGGCGTCCACGTCGGCATTGATGGCGGCGGCGCGGGCTTCGATCACACGCCAGTCGGTGATGCTGGCAGCGATTTCCGCAAGCAGCGCGATCCGCACGCCTTGAGCCTGCGCGGTGGCGGCGTCGATCCGCGCCAGCGCGGCACGTTCCTGCGCGCGCAATTGCCCGAAGATATCAGGGTCCCAGCTGGCGGACAGGTTGGCACCGTAAGAGGTCTGTTCGCGCGGGATGAAGCCCTGCTGGCCGGCCTCGCCGAACTGCGCGGGGTTGATCCGGTTGCGGGTCACTCCGGCATCGGCACCGATATTCGGCAGCCGCGCCGCGCCCGCGCCGCGCGCTCCGGCCCGCGCGCTCTCGATCCGGGCAAGCGCTTCGGCGAGGCTTGGCGCCCCTGTGATCGGGTCGCTGATCGCAGCCGCGACAAGCGTGCGATAAGCCGGGTCAACGGCTGGCATAAGCGCGTCAAGCGCAGTCTGGGAGCCGCCTGTCGGTTGGAAAAAGAACGCTTGTGGCAGCTCGGGCGCAGGCGTGGCGATTTCCGGGGCCGGTCGGGCAAAGCAACCGGCCAGCGCCAGCGACGCTAGCGTGGCGGTCAATGCGCCGGTCAGCGCGGGCCGGCGGCGAGGGGGATGGGCGCGCATCGCTCAGTTCGCACCCTTGGCGGGCGCATCCTTGGCCGGGATGAAGGCATCGACCTGCTGGCCGACGCGGAAGGCTTCGCTGGCGGGCAGGGCATAGATCAGCTGGAGCACGCGCACATCGACCCGCTCTGCCGCGCTGTTGGTCAGGGAACGCTTGGGCACCACCTGCGGTTCGGCGCGCACGAAGCGGGCTTCGACCTGGATTTCCGCCGCGCCGCGCGGGGAGACGATCGCGGGCGCGCCGAGACTGACGCGCGCGGCTTCGTTCTCGTCGATGTCGACCCGGACGTGCAGCGGGTTGGTCTCG
>DAIQNP010000235.1:0-4581 GCA_036788335.1 Erythrobacter sp. | reverse complement strand
ACTATCTCGCAGTCAAGCTCGACGATCCCAGCTTCAACGCGCCGATCTACGCCAACCTCTTCGACGACGAGGGCGGCGAAACCTTCAGCCTCATCTGGTCGCGCCCCAACGGTCGCCGCAGCGACGGCTGAGCCGGCCAGACGCCCCGCCCGAAACACCGGGCGGGGCGCTTCGCTTTCTCAAGGGCACACATCTGATCGGACCGCGACCTGTGTCATTCTCCGTCTCGATCAGGCCGGCGAAGCAAGTCGGCAGCTTCAAGCCCCAGTTCGCGTGCCAGTCGGTCGACAACGTCGATCCCCGCCGAATAAACGCACCGTTCGAGCGCGCTGATGTAGGTTCGGTCGATCTCCGCCCGATGCGCCAACTCTTCCTGTGACAGGCCAGCGACGCGGCGAGCGCGGCGCAAGTTTGCGGCCAAAACCTCTCGTATTTCCATGGATACGAAAGGCAATGATTGCAGAGCATTCAACCACGGAGTATTCTCTACAATGAGGACCTAAGGGGAGTCATGTCGGTGAAAGGGCTGGCAAAACGACGCCGAGGTCGGCCTCGCACCATAGCACCGCCGTCCCGATTTTGGTTCTGACGCTGCAAAAGGTGCGTTCTGCTATGCATGACTTGCAAGTATTTTCCGGCGGTAGTTCCGTTATTGCAGTCGCGGGAAAAAGGGGGGATTCGATGCCATGAACTGCCGCTTCGACGACGTTGCGCCTGCGCTTCCGGTGATTACGCCCTATGATGAGGCGCACTTCACCGACTATCTGCGATTGCTCGACGCTGACGCCGACGGTGCCGATTGGCGAGAGGTCGCAGCGGTCATTTTCGACATCGATCCAGTCCGCGAACCGCAACGCGCCGAGCGAATGCACGCCACTCACCTGGCCCGTGCGCGGTGGATGACCGAGGTTGGCTACGTCTATCTGCTCGCACGCGATGGTGAGCTAAAGCATTAACGTCGCAGTCCATTTTGGCGAAACGTCAGCGCATCGCGTGCATGACAGCATGCAGCTTTGACGCTTTTCGACACGCAAGGGTATTGCCACGCTCTGGTCCGCGGGCCGCGATGGTCGCGGCCAGGAGACTGTCATGCCCAGGTCGTCGAACAAGCGTACCGGAGGCAGTGAGAAGGCAGCCGAAACGCTCGGTCGCGCCGAACTCGCCGCCGAATTTTTGAAGCGCAACCGCAGCTACCGCGCCGAACATGCGCAGATGGAGCAGCGCATCGCGCGCGGATCGATCGCACGTCAAACCGCCGAAGCCGCCTTTGCGCGGCGCTGGGGGTTGTCCTTTCGCCTATGCGCCGGGTGAGCTTGCCGACACAGTGATCTGGCGGCCCGAGCTGACCGCCATCACCGTCATTCTCGACGCCGCGCCGGACGGATTCGGGGACGCCAAAGCCGTCGATCCGCTGAAACTGGGCGCGCTGCTGACCGATCAGGTAGGGGTCGAGGGGCGGCACGTCGTGGTGGCTGACCGGGACGGCGCACATTCGCTTTGGCTGCGCGATCCGACGCCCGGTCAGCCGCTGGCGGCGATCATCCCGCTCGACAAGGATTTCACGACGCGGGTGACGAGTCTGTTGCGCTTCCATCGCCGATTGTTCGGTAAGCAATCGGGGCCACCGGCACGCGGATGGCCGCTCAGCACCTACAGGCAAGCACGACTTGCCATGATGCTTCAGGCGCTCGATTTGCGCATGTCGGGGGCAAGCTATCGCCAGATTGCCGCCGCCTTAGGCCGCAAAGATGATGCCGAACTGCCAGCTACCGAATGGAAAACTTCGGCCGGGCGGTCGTTCGCAATCCGGCTCGTCCGCGACGCCACGGCGCTGATGAACGGCGACTATCGCAAGCTGCTGCGCATCCGCTGAACCGGCTTTCGCGGCTCTCGGCCAGGGGTGGTCACATCCCCGCGATCACAAATCTTCATACTCCACCTCTCCGGGCGCGCTTCGTCATTTTCGCCTCCTGCCACCCCCGACCGCAGGAGCCCGACCTTGCCTGATACGACGGATAATCTGCCGCCCCGCTATCTCCGAACACCGGAAGCCGCCCGCTTCCTCGGCCTGTCCGGGCGGACGCTGGAAAAGCACCGCTATTTCGGGACCGGGCCAACCTATCGCCGCATCGGCGGGCGGGTGGTCTATTCGGTCGACGACCTTCAGGCCTGGGCTGATCTCGGCACCAAGCATTCGACGAGCGAGCCGGGCCAGAACGACCTGCTTCCACGCGCCGACTCGCCCTTCGCGCGGGGTCGGCAATGAACGTTTCGGCAACACACCAGCGACACGACACCCCGCGCCCCGACAACATGACCCATGTTCAACTGACGTGGATCGAGAAGCGGATCGAGCACTGGATCCGCTTTGGCCGGATTGCGAGGGACGAGATCGTCGATCGCCGTCGCCGCATCGTCAGCTTCCGTCCCGATGCAATCTTCGCGTTCGTTCGCTGGGCCGCCAACGACTATGGCACCATCAGCTCGCGCATCGACATCGTACGCGCCGTTGGCGCAGGCGAGCCATTTACGACGCTGCCATTCGTGCAGCCCGGTGGCGACATCCTGCTCACCATCAAGGGTTGGCCCAAGGTCTCTCAGGTGCTCGGAAATATCGACGCTGTGGACACCGCAGGCGTCGATCCCTGCGACGCCGCGCCCGACCATTGGCGGCACGTCCACAATCGCGTCGCCGCCGGGCACCAGCCGCGCGCGTACACGATGGAACGCCACCGGGCGTGGCTCAAGCGCCGGGAGATCGAAGGATGACCCGCCGCTTCTATGCCCGCGCGACGGCGATTGCTGCGGCCTCATTCGCCCTGTCATTCGCAGCGATTGCGGTGACTGATCCGCTGCCGCGTATCGTCTGGAACGCCAGCGCGAGCGCGCCGATAGGTCTTTATCGGATACAGCCTGACCGCGATCCACCCATCGGCACACTCGTCGCGGTTGCACCGCCGCAACGCCTCGGCCGATGGATGGCGGCGCGCGGGTATCTCGGTGAAAACGTACCGCTGCTGAAGCATGTCGCCGCCAAGGCAGGGCAGCGTGTTTGCCGGATTGGCAGCGTCGTGAGTGTCGATGGCCGACCTGCCGCAGTTGCTTTGATCCACGATCGCGCTCTCCGTCCGCTGCCTGTCTGGGGCGGTTGTCGGACGCTTGGAGCGGAGGAGCTGTTGCTGCTCAACCCGGCTCATCCCGACAGCCTGGACGGTCGCTATTTCGGTCCATTGCCCGCGTCGACCGTGCTCGGCCGCGCCGTCCCGATCCTCACCCGAGCTGCGCCTGACGCGCCGCTGACTTGGCGCTGACATCCTCCCTCAAACTCCAACCGAAAGGACTACTCCATGCAGATCGGCAGCTTCATCCGCACCGACAAAGGCTTCGAAGGCGTCATCGAAACGGCGACGCTCGATATCCGTATCTCGCTTGTCCCGGCTGAACCCGGCGGCGCAGACAAGGCACCAGACTGGCGTGTTCATCGCGGCAATGACGGCGAAGGGCCGGAAGTGGGCGCGGGCTGGAACGAGAGCGGTGAGCGCGCGGGGGATTACGTCTCGCTGCGCATCGACGATCCCAGCTTTGCGCAGCCGATCCGCGCGGCGCTGTTCCAGAATGCAAACGATCCGGCGTCGTGGTCGCTGCGTTGGAACCGCCCGCGCAAGGCCCGTGAGCAGGACTGAATCGATGCGTCCTGCCGCAATCATTCGGCCTTTGACTCTGCGTTCGCGCGCCGTAGCGCTTACCGCCGTCGCACTGCTGGCCGCGTTGCCAATCGGTCATGCACCGGCAGTGGCGCAGGAAACGAACCCGCCGTCTGCGCCGTCCGCCGTCACACATCCTTACGCGCGGCATGTCGCCGACGCGGCGCTGCGGTTCGGCATTCCTGAAGCGTGGATATGGGCGGTGATGCGCGTGGAAAGTGCTGGCGATGCCCGCGCCGTATCGCGCGCCGGAGCGATGGGCCTGATGCAAATCATGCCAGGAACCTGGGCGCAACTTCGTGCGCGCAATGGGTTCGGCACTGACCCGTTCGATGTGCGCGACAACATCATGGCTGGTGCGGCCTATCTGCGCGAAATGCACGACCGCTACGGCAATGCGAGCGCGATGCTGGCGGCTTACAACGCCGGACCGGGTCGTTACGACGACCACCTTTTGCGTGGCCGACCGCTGCCCGCGGAAACAGTCGCATATCTGGCGCGACTTGGGTCCATCACAGGCATCGACAGTGTCAACAATGTTGCCGTCGTCGCGCTGCCTGATCGCTTCGCGTGGCGTCGTTCGTCACTGTTTGTCCGCACGTCCGCGGCCACAACCGACGCTGACTTAGAGCAAAGCGAAGATGACATTGCAGCGGTCGATGAACTCACCGCCAAACCTACAGTCGGCAATTCGTCATCTCCGAGTCAGTCGGCCGCAACGCCTATCGAAAGCATCTTCGTTCCCCGCGCTGGCGCGGGTCGACCGCAATGATCGCCACAGTGATCAGAGGGCTAGCGAGAGAGGGACTGAGGAAGGATCAGGGAGGAAAGTGCCTGAGAAGACGATTGCAAGATACAAGGCGCACCCCGTTTCGCC
>DAIQNP010000234.1:0-4585 GCA_036788335.1 Erythrobacter sp. | reverse complement strand
CGGGGATCAACCGGATCAGCGTCATCGCAATATCGAGGTTGAGCGGCGCCAATTCGCCCCCGGTAGACGCGACAAAGGCATAGCCCATCACATCATCCAGATAGCCCGCGACCAAGCCCCCCTGCACGCCGCCGCGCCAGGTTGTCATTGCGCGCTTCACGGTGAAGCGCATGGTCGCGGTCTGGGTCGCTTCGTCCCATCCGACAAATTCCGAGCCGAGCAGCGCCGTATGCGGCGACTGCCCGGCATCGTCGGGGTAGCAAGCCGCTTCGCTCACAGTGTCCGCTCACGCTCCTCGACCGAGAAGACTTCGAGGTTGTCGCCCGGCTTGATGTCGTTCGTATCCTCGAGCACCACCCCGCATTCGAGCCCGGTGCGGACCTCGTCGACATCGTCCTTGAAGCGCCGCAGCGATTGGATCTTGGTCGCCGACACGATGACGTCCTGACGGGTGAGACGCGCGAACAGCCCCTTGCGGATCGCACCTTCCAGCACCAGCAACCCGGCTGCCTTGTCCTTCTTGCCCGCCGGGAACACCTGCTTGACCTCGGCCCGGCCAACGACCGTTTCGATCCGTTCCGGCCCCAACTCTCCCGCCATCTCCTTGGCGATGGCATCAGTCAGGTGGTAGATGACATCGTAATACATCATCCGCACGCTGTCGCGCTTCAGCAGCTCGCGCGCCTTGGCATTGGGGCGCACGTTGAAGCCGATGATCGGCGCCTTCGAAGCCCCCGCCAGCGTCACGTCGCTTTCGGTGATCGCGCCCACGCCTGCATTGAGCACGCGCACCTTGATCTCGTCGTTCGAGAGGTTGTGGAGCGCGTTGACGATCGCTTCGACCGAGCCTTGCACGTCAGCCTTCACCACCACCGGGAATTCGATGACGCTGGAGGACAGGCTGCTGAACATCGTGTCGAAATTGGTCGGCGCCAGCGCGGTGCGCTTTTCGGTGGCCTTTTCCTGACGATATTCCGCCACTTCGCGGGCGCGCTGTTCGTTCTCGACCACGGAGAGCAGATCGCCCGCCGACGGCACGCCGCCCAGCCCCAGCACTTCGACCGGCATCGCCGGGCCGGCTTCCTTGAGCTGCTGGCCCTTGTCGTCGACGATCGCACGGACCTTGCCGCTTTGGGTGCCGACCACGAAGTTGTCGCCGCGCCGCAGTGTGCCGCGCGTCACCAGCACCGTCGCCACCGGACCGCGGCCCTTGTCGAGCTGCGCTTCGATCACGGTCGCTTCGGCATCGCGATCAGGGCGGGCTTTCAGTTCGAGCAGTTCGGCCTGCAACCCGATCGCATCGAGCAGCTGGTCAAGCCCTGCGCCGGTCTTGGCCGACAATTCGACATCCTGCACATCGCCGCTCATCCCTTCGACCACGACCTCGTGTTCGAGCAGACGTTCGCGGATCTTCTGCGGGTTGAACTCGGGCTTGTCCGATTTGGTAATCGCCACGATCATCGGCACGCCGGCCGCCTTGGTGTGGTTGATCGCCTCGATCGTCTGCGGCATCAGCCCGTCATCGCCCGCCACCACCAGGATGACAATGTCGGTGACATTCGCGCCGCGCATCCGCATTTCGGTGAACGCGGCGTGGCCCGGCGTATCGAGGAAGGTGATCTTCTGCTTCGACTTGGTGGTGATTTGGTAGGCGCCGATATGCTGGGTGATTCCGCCGGCCTCGCCTTTGACCACATCCGTACCGCGCAGGGCGTCAAGCAGGCTGGTCTTGCCGTGATCGACATGGCCCATGATCGTCACCACCGGCGGACGCGGCTGGAGGGTGTCCTCCGGATCTTCGTCGGTGCTGTTATCGATGTCGATGTCGCTCTCGGACACGCGCTGGATGTTGTGGCCGAATTCCTCGACCAGCAGTTCGGCGGTGTCCTGGTCGATGGTCTGGTTGACCGTGACCATCATGCCCAGGTTGAACAGCGCCTTGACCAGATCCGCGCCCTTTTCGGCCATGCGGTTGGCGAGTTCGCTGACAGTGATCGCTTCGGGCACGACCACATCGCGCACCTGCTTTTCGCGCGGCTTGGCGGGGCCGCCCTGACCGCGACGTTCCTTTTCCCGGGCACGCTTCAGCGCCGCGAGGCTGCGCGCACGGCGGCCTTCGTCCTCGTTAAGAGCGCGAGTGACCGTGAGCTTGCCCGAACGGCGCGTATCCTTGCCTTCGTCGATCGGCGCGGCGCGCTTGTCGTCCTTCTTCTTCTTGGCTTCGGGCCGCTTGGCTTCGGGCCGCTCCACGGGCGTGAAGCGACGCGCTGCGGGTACCGCGTCGGCCTTGGCCGCAGGCGCATCGGCTGCGGGCGTTTCGACCGGGTCAGTGGCGGGCGGCGCGTCGGTAGCGGCGGGCGCAGCCGCTTCAGCCGCAGCGTCGACCACGGGTGGCGTGCTGGCGGGTTCGCTGCGCTGTTTTTCGGCCTCTTCCTCTGCGCGGCGATTTTCCTCGGCGCGGCGACGCTCGTCCTCTTCGGCACGCAGACGTTCCTCGTCCTCGCGCTTGCGGTTCTCCTGCGCCATCCGCATCCGCTCTTCCTCAGCCTCCAGTTGGAGCCGCTTGACGCGCTCCTGCGGAGTTTCGCCGGCGGGGGCGGGACGCGGCGGGGGTGCAGCGCGCTGGGTCGGCGCAGGCGCCGGAGCGGGCGGCGCGGCGACCGGAGCGGGCGGCGGCGGCGGGGGCGCAACCGGTTCACCGCCGGGTTTGCCGAGCACGCGGCGACGCTTTACCTCGACCACCACCTTGTTGGTTCGGCCGTGGCTGAAGGTCTGCTTGACCTCGCCCGCATCGACCGAGCGCTTGAGGCCCAGGGGTTTGCGAGTGCGCTGGTTGTCGTTGTCGTCGCTCATTATTGCTCGTCAGTCCTTCACGTATTCGTCTTGTGTCGCCGGCCCTGCGAGGGGCCGATCGGAAAGGCCGGGCGCGTCCCGGCCACTATCATGCATCGTGCTCGCCAAACTGCTCGCCCGGTCGTGCCCGACATAGGTCGAGAGCCGGGTGACCGCCTGAAGCACCCGCGCAGCCGCGCGCGTGTCGCCGGAATGGCCTGCAACGCCCAGATGGACGACATTGTCGCGGCCCAATGCCACAGACAGCGCCGTGCGGTCCAGAGGCAAGACTTGCCCGCGCATCCCCGAACCTTCGGCCTCGCTCCCGACGCGCCAGGCCTGATCGAGCTTGCGCCGTCCGTCCTCGCTGCTGTCGCTGGCGTGCAGCAAGGCCGCCAGCCGTCCGGAGCGGGCCTGTTCCTCGATCCGGGCGGAACCCAGCACGATCTTGCCGGCCCGCAATTCCAGCCCCAGTCGGTCCCCCAGCTGGCGCGCCAACGCGGCCTGGACCCGGTCGGCGAGGTCTTCGGGAATAGTGAGCGGCGCACCCCTGAAGGCACGCATCAGTCCCTTCTTAAGGTGGCCCTCGGCCAATGCGGTTTCAAGCAGTGCGCGGTCGGGTGTGATCCATGCCCCGCGTCCGGGCGCCTTGCCCGCCACATCGGGCAGAACCAATCCGTCGGGCGAGATCGCCAGCCGCACCAGACCGTCCCGCGCCGAGGTGTCCCCGGACAGGATACAGCGCCGCTCGCTCCCGGTTTCAACCGAAAGCGCAGGCCCAGTGTTGTCGGACGTCAGGCGCTCATTGGGTGGAGTCCGCATGGGCGGCCTCCTGAGTGTCGGGCGCGGAGACGGGGTCTTCGTCTTCGAACCAGTGCGCACGGGCAGCCATGATGATTTCGTTGCCCTGCTCTTCGCTGAGACCATATTCGCCCAGCACGCCGCCCTTGTCCTGCTCGCGCTGCGGGCGCCGCATCGGCGGGCCGGCGGCGTCGTTGTTGCGGCGGCGCGGGGCTTCGCGCTTCTTGGCGATCAATTCGTCGGTGGCAAGATCGGCCAGATCATCGAGCGTCTTGATCCCGGCCTTGCCGAGCGTGACCAGCATCGCCTCGGTGAGGTGCGGGATCTCGGCCAGCGCATCTTCCACGCCGAGTTCGCGGCGGACCTGACGATGGCCTTCTTCCTGCCGTTCGAGCGCTTCGAGCGCCCGGCTCTGAAGTTCTTCGGCGAGTTCCTCGTCAAAGCCTTCGATGGTCGCAAGTTCGGCGAGATCGACGTAAGCCACCTCGACCAATTCGGCGAAACCTTCGGCGACCAGCAGCTGCGACAGGGTTTCGTCGACGTCGAGTTCTTCCTCGAACATCTTGGAACGCTCGGCGAATTCCTTCGACCGCTTTTCCGAGGATTCTTCCTCGGTCATGATGTCGATCTGGTGGCCGGTCAGCTGGCTCGCCAGACGGACGTTCTGGCCGCGGCGGCCGATCGCGAGGCTGAGCTGATCGTCGGGGACCACCACTTCGATGCGGCCATCATCCTCGTCGAGCACAACGCGGCTGACGGTGGCGGGCTGCAAGGCATTGACCACAAAGGTCGCGGTATCTTCCGACCAGGGGATGATATCGATCTTTTCGCCCTGCAACTCCTGCACGACGGCCTGGACACGGCTGCCCTTCATCCCGACGCAGGCACCGACCGGGTCGATACTCGAATCGCGGCTGATCACGCCAATCTTGGCGCGGCTGCCCGGATCGCG
>DAIQNP010000233.1:0-4594 GCA_036788335.1 Erythrobacter sp. | reverse complement strand
CCCCGGCAGACAAAATCTGGAACCGGATTGTCTGGACGAGCCAGTTCGGCCTATCCGCACGTTACACTCGCCAATGCGTCGCTCAGGACACGCTTTTGCCACCGCGATCTGTCTCTGGCGCTGCCCATTGAGCGTTTTAAGGCCGACTGAGGCAACCGGCGAACATGGCGGCTTTTGGCGAGTCCGGACGTTTACCGATGCGGATGGGAACGCCCAGACTTGGGTCGATAGGCGACGGATTACTCGGCTGCGATCAACGGCAGCTATCGCGTTCTGTCACCCGAAAGCAATCAGGCAGCTCCCCACCCAACTTCGGAAATAGCGAGATCGATCGCTTCTCTCTGAAAGCAGACCTTGTGCACATCGATCCTGTCAATGACGCCGGGACCTGTGTGGCCAGGCGCCGATAGTCTCCCCGCCATCGCGACACCCGCTTCCCGAGCGGATGAGGCCTTATTTCGCCGCATGTTCCGCGCGCGCCAACTCATGCAGCCAGTCGGCGTGGCGCGGGGCTTTCTTGGTCTGCGACCATTCCTCCAGCATCAGCGGGGCGACTCGGGCGAGTTCGGCGTATTGTTCATCCGTGCCGATATCGGCGGCCAGTTCCACGCGGTGGCCGTTGGGGTCGAAGAAATAGATCGACTTGAAGATGCCGTGATGCGTCGGGCCGAGCACGTCCACGCCCTCGCCCTCGATATGCGCCTTGGCGGCCAGCAGCGCCTTTTCGGAAGGCACCTTCAGCGCAAGGTGCTGGACCCATTGCGGGGTGTTGGGGTCTTTGCCCATCTCGGGCTGGTTGGGCAGTTCGAAAAACGCCAGGATGTTGCCGTTCCCCGCATCGAGGAAGATGTGCATATAGGGATCATATTCGCCGGTCGAGGGCACGTGATCCTCGGCAAAGGCGGTGGTGTAGCCCATGCCGAGCACGCGGGCGTACCACTCAACCGTCTCCTTTGCATCCTTGCAGCGATAGGCGGCGTGGTGGATGCCGGCGAGGTTTACGGGGTGGGTGATCATATCAAACTCCGTTCGGGCTGAACCTGTCGAAGCCCTGCACTGTCTTCTGTCCCGCCAGTCCGGAAGAAGGACGGCCCTTCGGCAAGCTCAGGGCGAACGGGTGTGGGGGAGATTACGCCGCCGGTTCCTCGACCGTCAGCACGCCGCGCTGGATCTGGTCGCGCTCCATGCTTTCGAACAGCGCCTTGAAATTGCCTTCGCCAAAGCCGTCATCGCCCTTGCGCTGGATGAATTCGAAGAACACCGGACCGACTTGCGCCTGCGCGAAGATCTGGAGCAGCAGGCGGGGCTGCCCGCCTGACCCATCCGCATTCTGGGTGGTGCCGTCCATCAGGATGCCGCGCATCTTGAGGCTGTCCACGTCCTCGCCGTGGCCGGGCAGGCGCTCGTCGAGCATGTCGTAATAGGTCGCAGGCGGCGCGGTCATGAAGGGGACGCCCAAGGCCTTGAGCCGGTCCCAGCACGCCAGCAGATCGTCGCAGATCAGGGCGATGTGCTGGATGCCCTCGCCGTTGAAGGCTTTCAGGAACTCGTCGATCTGGCCCTTGCCGCCTTCCCCTTCCTCGTTGAGCGGAATGCGGATCTTGCCGTCGGGCGCGGTCAGCGCCTTGGAGGTCAGCCCGGTATATTCGCCCTTGATGTCGAAGAAGCGGATCTCGCGGAAGTTGAACAGGGTCTCGTAGTAATCGGCCCAGTACTTCATCCGGCCGGTGTAGACGTTGTGGGTGAGGTGATCGATGGTGTGGAAGCCCGCGCCTGTCGGATGCGGATCGACCCCGGGCAGAGTTTCGAAGTCGATGTCGTAGATCGTGAGGTTGTTGCCCGCCCCTTCATAGCGATCGACCAGATAGAGGATCGCGCCGCCGATGCCGCGGATCGCCGGGATGCGCAGTTCCATCGGGCCAGGATCATTGGCGACCGGCTCCGCGCCCTGGGCGATCAGGTGGTCGTAAGCCGCCGCCGCATCGCGCACCCGGAACGCCATCCCGCAGGCGGCCGCGCCGTGTTCGCGGGCGAAGTACCAGGCGGCGCTGCGCGGTTCGTAATTGGCGATCAGGTTGATCCCGCCCTGCCGCCACAGGTGCACGTCCTTGGACCGGTGCTGCGCGACGCGGGTGAAGCCCATCGCTTCGAACACGGGTTCCAGCACGCCTTTGGCAGGCGCGCAGAACTCGACGAATTCGAACCCGTCGAGCCCGGCGGGATTGTCGAAAAGATCCTTGGTCGGTGCGTTCATCGGTTCGGTCCCTGTTGCGCGAGATAGTTTCAACTGAAACCATTTAACGCAAAAGGCCGATTCGCGCAACCTCGCGCCCAAGATGCCCTTCATCAACTCAAGGGGGTGATCCGCCCCACCGTCCGCCCGCGATCATCCTGTGTCAGGCTGAGCCGCGCACCGAAGGGATGCCCGCCCTCGAACGCCGCCGCCGTGGCAGGATCGGCAAGGTCGGCATTCCCCAGCACCCTTTCGCCCACCTCGGAGCGCCCGATAAAGATCGCCTTGTCACCCTTGGGGCTGCGGTTGATGGTGTAAGTTTCGACGATGGCGCTGACGCATGGCGCGGTGGAAACGGGCGCCGCGTCGGTCGCCTTGGGGAGCCGGGCGAAGCGGTCATTGCCGCTCCAGTCCGCAGGCTCGGCGGAATAGATGCCGGTGGCATATTTGCTCATCCAGCCGCCATTCGCGCCCACCAGCGCGAAGCCGCCCCGGTCGGCGCGCACCCGCTGGACGGCTTCGGCGATGGCGTGGGCCGAGTAGTTGTTCCCTGCCCCGCCGAAGAACGGCAACCCGCCGGTCAGCGTCAGCCCGCGCGGGTCGTCTGGCGACAGGCCGAAGTGGTCGCACTGGTTGAACACCGGGATCGCGAAGCAGGAATAGAAATCGAGGTAGCGCATGTCCGCCATACCCCTGCCCGCGCGGGCGAGCGCCGCCTCGACGCTGGCGATGGAGGCGGGGTTGGCGGCGAGGTCGGGGCGCTGCGACAGCTTCAGTTCGGTGGCGGCGGTGACGGCGTGGATATGGACCCACTTGGCCTCAGGCACACCCAGCGCGCGCGCCAGCCCCGCGCTGGCGAGGATGATCGCGGCAGCCTGGTTCACCTGATCGCGGGCCACCGTCATGCGCGGATAAGGTTCGGCGACGACACGGTTGCGCATCGTGATGGTGGCGAGTTCCTCTGCCGTGCGTTCGACGGGCGCGGCGGAGTGCGGGTTGGCGGCGGCAACCTTGGTAAAGGGCGCGAACAGCTTGCCAATTTCGCGGCGGTAGTCCTCCAGCCCCAGCCCCAGCTTTGCCCGCCGGGCGTTTTCGGCCAGCGCATAAAGCGGGATCGCCCCGCTCGCGCCGTGGGCGAACAGCTCCGGTTCGAGCAGGTCTTCCAACCCGAAGCCCTGATCTTCACAATCGCCGGGCACCTCCTCCGACCAGTCCGGCTTTTCGCCCTTGGCGGTGAGCGCCAGCACGGTCGAGATCGCCTCTGCCCCGACGATCACCGCGCACTGGCTGTCCCCCGCCGCGATGGCCTGCGCGAATTCGCCCACCAGTTGCTGGTTGGTCTGCCCGCCGGTGGGGGTGAGGATCGCGCGCGCCGGGTTCGCGCCGACGCGCTTTGCCAAGGCGCGCGGAACATTGCTGGCCGCACCGAAGGGCGGCGCCCGGTCGGGGCGCGACATTTCGAAGGCGCGGATCGCGGCGAGCGTGTCGATGGCGCCCGCCACCCCGCCGCTCGCCCCGCAATCCGCAATAGCCGCAGCCAGCGCCCGCCCGCCGAGGTCCATATAGGACAGCGCGGCATAGCCCGGCTCGCCCACCCGCTCCGAATACTGCCCCACCCCGATGATGACCGGGGTGTTGTCCGCAATGTCAGTCGGCAAAGCCGTCGACCCGCTCGACGATGATCGCCGGGGCCATGCCGCCCGCCGCGCACATGGTGACAAGGCCATAGCGGCCGCCGCGCCGTTCCAACTCGTCGACGATGGTGCCGATCAGGATCGATCCGGTCGCGCCGATCGGGTGGCCCAGCGCGATCGAGCCGCCATTGACATTGACCTTGTCCCAATCGAGCCCGAGATCGCGCACGAACTTGGCGGCGACGACCGCGAAGGCTTCATTGATTTCGAACAGGTCGATGTCGGCGGTGGTCAGCCCGGCCTTGGCCAGCACCTTCTTCGCCGCAGGCACCGGCGCGTTGAGCATCAGCGTCGGATCATCGCCCATGTTCGCCGTGGCGACGATGCGGGCGCGGGGCTTCAGCCCGTGCTTCTCGGCATAGGCCCGGCTGGTCACCAGCACCGCCGCCGCACCATCCACCACGCCGCTCGAATTGCCCGCATGGTGGAAATGCTGGATGTCCAGATCGGGATACTTCTGGTTGATCAGCTTGCGGAAGGTGGTGCCCTTTTCGTCCAGCGGCACGTCGGCGATCTTGGTGAAGGCCGGCTCCAGTTTGCCGAGGTCTTCCAGCGTCGTCTGAGGCCGGGGATATTCGTCACGGTCGAGCAGCACGGTGCCGTCGTCCGCCTCCACCGGCACCACCGACTTGTCGAACCGGCCTTCCGCCATCGCTGCGGCGGCGCG
>DAIQNP010000232.1:0-4608 GCA_036788335.1 Erythrobacter sp. | reverse complement strand
CGAGGTCAAAACCGTCGCCAGCCGGGTGGCGGGCAAGACCGTGGTGTTCACCGGCAAGCTGGAAACCATGAGCCGCGACGAGGCCAAGGCGCAGGCCGAACGGCTGGGCGCCAAGGCGGCCGGCTCGGTCAGCGCCAAGACCGATCTGCTGGTCGCCGGGCCGGGGGCGGGGTCGAAGATGAAGAAGGCCGCGCAGCTCGGGATCGAAGTGATCGACGAGGCGGGCTGGGCGGCAATCGTGGCGGAGGCGCTGGGGTAGGCGCCAGCGGCGATCCCGGTTGACGCTGATCAGGCCGCTGCACTGGGCCTTGCACCACGCCCTTAAGCTTCACGGAACCCAAGGAGTGTGGAAACCATGTGAGGGAAAAGCTTGGCTCAGGTCGGTACGGCAAGGGTGAGAACGCAGATGGTGGATCGCCGCCATCCGGGAGTAACCCAATGGAATCGCGAATGCTGCAAGCCGATGGCACAGTAGCCATAATCGTCCGGTTTGAGCGGATGCTCGACCACAGGCAGGTGGAGGAAATGGCCAAGGTCGTTGAACGCGCCATCGAAACCACGGACGATTTGCGGCTCCTGCTCGACTTGCGGGACACCGAAGAGTTTGCAGTGGGCGCTTTCGTCTCGCCCAAGGGCCTGATGGCCAGCCTCAAATCGATCGGGCCGGTCAAACGCTACGCCGTGGTTGGCGCGCCGAAAATCGCTGAGATCGCGGTCGAGACCTTCGGCGCAATCCTGCCGCTGGAAGCGCGGGCTTTCGATCCCGGCGCGTTGGATCAGGCAATGATCTGGATTTCTGGCCCGCTGGACTGAACCAACGCATCAAGGATGATGGCGCTTTCCGAGGCTCCTCTCACCGCGCCCGGCCCCAATCGCGCGCGCTTGCGTTGCGGCGGCGCAGCCACAGGATCGCCCAGTCGCCGCGCTCGATCCGCGCCGCCATGCGGAAGCCCGCCAGTCGCATGGCGCGCCGGACCGCCGCCTCCTGTTCGCCCGACAGCAATCCGGCCAGCAGCAGGCTGCCGCCCGGCGCCACCGCACGTCCGAAGTCCGGTGCAAGGTCGACCAGCGGCCCTGCAAGGATGTTGGCGATCAGCAGGTCGTAAGGCCCGCGCGCTGTCAGCAGCGGATCGTCCATCCCCTCTGCCACCACCATCACCGCCTCGCCTGCCCGCGCGCCCAGCGGGACGGCGTTCAATCGCGCGTTCTCCTCGACCACCCCGACGCAGACCGGGTCGATATCCGACAGGGTGACAGCCGCGCGCGGCCACAGCGCCAGCGCGGCGAAACCGAGCAGCCCGGTGCCGGTGCCGATATCGGCGATGTTGCGGGCGATCACCCCGCTTGCCTTCATCTGGCCGAGCAGTTCGAGGCACCCGGCGGTAGTCTTGTGCTGGCCGGTCCCGAAGGCTTGAGAGGCGGGGATCACGAAGTCGATCATGTCGGCGTCGACCGGGTAATCGGGGGTGTGGACGTGGAACCGCCCGGCGCGGATCGGCGGGGCGTTGTGCTGGCTCAGCGTCACCCAGTCGGTCGGCGGGAGTTCTTCGACCGCGATGGCGGGTGCGTCGCTGTCGAACAGCGCGGCGAGCGCTTCGGTCTGCGCCGCGCCGGGCTGGTGCGGATACCAGCCCTCAAGCACCCAGTCATCGGGCTGGTCCTCGGCCACCTCGCGGCCCGCGATCACCAGTTCGGGGTCCCAGTCGTCGATCAGGTCATGCGCCAGCAAAGCGGCGTGAACCACCGGCTTGGGGGCGTGGGCGGTCAGTTTCCAGGTGGTGCTCACTGCGCTGCCGCTTCCTTGGCGAGCCGGTCATCCAGCCGCTTGGCGGCCATCGCGGCATAGGCCTTGCACGCTTGCCGATCGATCCACGGCGCTTCACCTGCCAGCCGCGCGCGCATGGCGCTGGCCGAAGGGTGCGGGGTCAGCAGCAGGTCGCATTCCAGCGGTGCGAGCCGTGCGACACCCCGGCGGAACATCGCGACGTATTCGGGGTGATCGGTGAAGCGGTAATCATCGGCGCTGACGGGCGAGAGGCTGTCGGCATAGACAATGGTGAGGCATTCCGCACCCTCGCAGCTTTGCCACTGCCAGCTCATCGCGCCCAGCGTGTGGCCGGGGGTGGCGATGGCGGTGAGGGTGACGCCGGCTGCGGTGATCGTCTCGCCATCGGCGGCGGCGCGGACCTCGCCGGTGACCGGCTCCATCGGGTCGTGCAAGCCCGCCTGCGGATCGCGCGGATCATCCTTGCCGGTGCGCATCACCGGGACCGCGTCCGCGCCGACCCACAGCGGCGCACCGCTGGCCTGTTGCAACCGGGCCATGCCGCCGAGATGATCGAAATGTTCGTGACTGCCGAACAGCGCCTTCACGTCGCGCAGGGACAGGCCGAGCGCGGCGATATTGGCGGCGATCACGTCCGATCCCGGCACAGTCCCGCTGTCGATCAGCACCGCGCCGTCATCGCCGACGATCAGGATCGCCGCGATCCCGCAGGTGCCGACATGGTAGGTGTCGCCGTGGATGCGGTAGGGCGGGGCGGGCTTGTCCCACTCGTCCCAGTCGGTGCAGGCCGCAACCCAGTCGGCGCGGGCGGTGTCGGGCACCAGCGGGGCGGGGTCCTGGGCATGGGCGCAGGCGGTGAGGCTGAGGGCAGCAATCGCGGCGGCCAACAGCACGGGGGTTCTAACGGACAAAGCTGGCTCCATTGGCGTCGATCACTGCGCCGGTCATGCTCGGCGGCGCGTCGAGCGCGCAGAAGGCGATGATCGCGGCGATCTCCTCGGGGCTTGCGACCCGGCCCAGCGGAATGTCGGCGAGCAATCCCGGACCGCCCCGGCTGGCGAGGTAATCGCCTGCCATGCTGGTATCGGTGAACCCCGGCGTGACCGCGAAGCTGAGGATGCCTTCTGCGGCATAGGCGCGGGCGATGGTCTTGTGCATCGCCACCATCCCGCCCTTGGCCGCGGCATAGTGCCAGTGCGCCGGCGAATCTCCGCGATAGGCGGCGCGGCTGGCGACATGGACCAACCGCCCGGCACAGCCGCGCTGCTGCCAGTGCAACACCGCCAGCCGTGACAGTTGCGCCGCGGCGGTGAGGTTGATGCGCAGCGTATCCTCCCACGCGTCGAGCCATTCGATGTCCGAGCGGTCGAGCCGGTTGGCCTCGAACATCCCGGCATTGTTGACCACCGCGTCGATCGTCCCGCCGGCCTGTTCCAGCGCCGCGTCCCACAACCCCTGCACCGCCAGCGGATCGGCGAAATCGGCGGCGATGATGGGGGCGGGGGGGGCGTCGGCCGGGGGAAGCTTGGTCGCGTGGCCGATGACCGATGCGCCGCGTGCGGCCAGGGCGGCGAGCGCCGCGCGTCCGATCCCGCGGCTTGATCCGGTGATAAGGATGTGTCCCATGCAAGTGTCTATCCGAAACTTTGCAAGGCTTGTCGAGCGCTCGCGGCTTGCCTCAGACGACAGGCGCGTTAAGTGGGGCGGGCTGCACGAAGCAGCAATACGGGATTATCATGAGCCAAAGAGACCAACAGAACCCCGCGCGGCCGCTGTCGCCCCACTTGCAGATCTGGCGTTGGGGGCCGCACATGCTGGTGTCGATCCTGCACCGCGCGACCGGAGACGGGATGGCGACGGTCGGCCTTGCGATCATGGTGTGGTGGCTCAGCGCGCTGGCCAGCGGGCCGGATGCCTATGGCACCTTCCACACGGTGATGGGTTCCCCGGTCGGCATGGTGGTGCTGGTGGGCCTGTCATGGGCCTTCTTCAACCACATGACGAGCGGCCTCAGGCACTTCGTGCTCGACATCGGGGCCGGTTACCGGCTCGACATCAACAAAACCTGGTCGGTCGCCTCGCCGATCATCGGGATCGCGCTGACGGCGGCCTTTTGGTCCGTCATCCTGCTCAAGTAAGGGAACAGACATGGGCAACGGCACACCGATCGGGCGCGTTCGCGGACTGGGCACGGCGCATCACGGCGCACATCACTGGATGCTGCAACGCTTCACCGCGATCGGCAACCTGGTGCTGATGAGCTATCTGGTCATCAGTCTCGCGCTGCTGGGCGACTATGGCTATGCCAGCATGGTCAAGTGGCTGTCGCAGCCGATTGCGGCGACGGCGATCATCCTGCTTGTGATCAGCACGTTCTGGCACGCGCGGCTGGGCCTGCAGGTGGTCATCGAGGATTACATGGTCGATCCCGGCACCAAATTCGCGCTGATCGCAGCGCTCAATCTTGCAATCATCGGCGGCGGCGCCTTTGCGATCTTCAGTGTCGCCGCCCTCGCATTCGGAGGACAGGCCTGATGGCTACCGCAGCACCACGTGGCACCGCGAACGACGTTGGAGGCGCGCATCTGAAGGGCGCCTATGCGATCATCGACCACACCTATGATGTGGTGGTGGTGGGCGCAGGCGGATCGGGCCTGCGCGCGACGATGGGCGCAGCCGAAAGCGGCCTGCGCACCGCCAACATCTCCAAGGTCTTCCCGACCCGCAGCCACACCGTGGCCGCGCAGGGCGGGATCGCGGCAAGCCTCGGCAACAATTCGCCCGATCACTGGACCTGGCACATGTACGACACCGTCAAGGGG
>DAIQNP010000231.1:0-4631 GCA_036788335.1 Erythrobacter sp. | reverse complement strand
CTCGCGGATTCCAGCGCAATCTGCGCCATGATCGAAAAGAAGCACCCGGCGCCTGCGCTCTATCCCGAAGACCCGATGGCGCTGGGCACCGCGCTGTTCATCGAGGAATATGCCGATACCGCGCTGGCGATGGCCGGGGGGCTCGGCATTTTCCGCCCGATCTTCTTTGCGATCAGCAAGGGGCAGGAGCCCGATCTCGACAAGGCGCGCGATGCCTGGGCGAACCAGCTGCCGCCGATCTTCGACGTGCTCGAAGCAAGGCTCGGCGGGGGACACTATTTCGCGGGCGAGGCGCTGTCGATCGCCGACCTGTCGTTCGCCTGCGTGCTGATGCAATTGACGCTGGTGGCCGAGACCCCGCTGGAGCGCTGGCCCGCGCTGGCGGCCCACTTCACCGCGATGCAGAAGCTCCCCGCTATCGCCGGGCCTTATGCAGCGGCGGAAAAGATGGTCCGCAAGGCCTTGCCGCCCCCCTTCGACCTGACCTAAGCCCGCCGATCTCAGGCGCTGATACAGGGACAACGGGGACATCATGGCCAGCGAATGGTGCATCGGGATCATCGGCGGATCGGGCCTCTATGCCATCCCCGGCATCGAGGACGCGCAATGGATTGCGATCGACACGCCGTGGGGTGAGCCTTCGGACGAGATCCTGTGCGGCCGCATCGGCGAGGTGAAGGTGCGCTTTCTCCCCCGCCACGGCCGCGGGCACCCGATCACGCCGACCGAGCTGAATTCCCGCGCCAATATCGACGCACTGAAACGCGCCGGCTGCACCGACATCCTCGCGATCAGCGCGGTGGGGAGCTTGCGCGAGGAGCTGGAACCGGGCCGTTTTGCCGTGGTCGAACAGTTCATCGACCGCACCATGCACCGCCCCTCGACCTTCTTCACCAGCGGCTTTGTCACCCATGTCTCGATGGCCGACCCGGTCTGCCCGCGCCTGTCCGAGATGGCCGCGAAAGCGCTGGCGAAGTCCAAGGGCAAGGTCGCGG
Source organism: Erythrobacter sp. (assembly GCA_036788335.1). Lineage (GTDB taxonomy): Bacteria > Pseudomonadota > Alphaproteobacteria > Sphingomonadales > Sphingomonadaceae > Erythrobacter. The sequence goes on along the minus strand of DAIQNP010000231.1, from coordinate 3,636 downwards.
TCGGCGCGACCTATCTGGCGATGGAAGGCCCGCAATTTTCCACCCGCGCCGAAAGCCGGATGTACCGCCAATGGGGCGCCGACGTGATCGGCATGACCGCCATGCCAGAGGCGAAATTGGCGCGCGAGGCGGAATTGCCCTATGCTCTGGTCGGCATGGTCACCGACTACGATTGCTGGCGGGATGGCGAGGCGGTCGATGTCGCGCAGGTGATCGCGCAGATGCATTCCAACGGCGAACTGGCCCGCGCAATGGTCCGCAATTTCATTGCCGCCCTGCCCAAGAAACGCGATCCCTCGCCGATCGACACCGCGCTCGACGACGCAGTGATCACCGCGCCGGACGAGCACGATCCGGCGCTGCTGGCGAAGCTCGACGCGGTGGCCGGGCGGTTGTTCGGGTAGGCGGGGGCAACAGCGGCGACACGCTGTCGGGGTCGGCTTGCGAAAAGGGAACGGGATGCCAGCCGGATGCAATGGCGGGTAAGGCCGGTCAGGGAACCAGAAGCTGCCGTCCGGGAAGCGACCGCATGTCGGACATAGCGTCGGTATTTGCTTCAAGACACGAGATCGCTACACTGCGACCATGCTGTTGAACTCCCTAAAGGTCATTGCATTCGTGATATTCACGGGTGGCCTCGTGCTGATCTTGTCTCTGTTGTTCAGAGCAATACCCGCGTTAGGGGGAGCCAATATACTCGGGACCGACGTAGCCTTCATTATCGGCCTATTGATTGCGCTGCCGCTCGGTCAGGCTATCTTTCGCAGGGTATCGTGGCTACGTTTCAGAGGTCTTTAGCCTCGCCTCAACGAGGGTGACTTCTCGGCAGAAAGCCACCCACTTGCAGCCATGGCACAATCGTCCGCCGCGTCCCGAAAGCTGAAGGGCGGCGTCATCGACCTTTCCGGCAGCAGCGGAAATCTGCGCAGCCCTCCCGTTTTGAAGATTTAACCTGCGGCCGCCCCGTGCCACCAGATCGCGGCGCTACCCCCCACGTGCGTGGGCGACGATTTCGGCGGTGACGCGATCCACCAGCGGCAGGGGGATGTCGTGGCCCCAGCCGGGGATCGTCACCAGCCGCGCGCCGGGGATCGCGGCGGCGGTGTCCTCGGCAGCGGGGAGCTTGATCAGCGGGTCGTCCTCGCCGTGCAGCACCAGCGTCGGCGTGCGGACCTGCGCCAGCCGCGCGCGGCGGTCGCCATCGTCGATGATCGCCGCCATCTGGCGCGGCGGGCCGGGGGGATAGACGCCGCGGCGCACCCCGCGCAGCACCCGTTCGCGCTGGCGCTCGGGATCGAAGGGATAGCCGGGACTGCCGATATTGCGCGCAATGTTGAGCCCGTGTTCGACCAGCGTGTCCTCGTCCATGCCCTTGAGCGGCGCGATCAGCGCATCCATCGCGTGCTTTTCGGCGCGCGGCAGGCGCGGGTTGCCGGTGGTCGACATGATCGAGGTGAGGGTGAGCAAGCGTTCGGGGTGATGCACCGCCATCAGCTGCGCGATCATCCCGCCCATCGACGCGCCGACCACATGCGCCGCGTCGATCTCCAGCGCGTCCATCAGCCCGATCCCGTCCGCCGCCATGTCGGTGAGGGTGTAGGGCACCCGCGCGGGCCACCCGAATTTCATGCGCAGCACCTGCGTCACCGGCCGGGGCGCGCGTTCGCCCTCCATCTTCTGGCTGAGGCCGATGTCGCGGTTGTCGTAGCGGATCACGCGGAAGCCCTCGCCCACCAGCGCATCGACCAGCTCGTCGGGCCACAGCGTCAATTGCGCGCCCAGCCCCATCACCAGCAGGATCACCGCATGTTCAGGATCACCGTGATCTTCGTAGAAGAGTTTGATGCCGGTATTGGGCGTGATGACGGTGGGCATGGGCGGCGGGGCCTTTCGCGCAGGGTTTGCGCCATCTCACTTCCACGCCGGGCCGCTGATGTCGAGGCCCTGGGCCGCCAGTCGGTCGAGCACGCCGTCGGTCTCGGCCAGCACCCGCAAGGGCACCACGGCGAGCGTCACCCCCGGCTGGGCCTGCGCTGCGGTGATATTGTCGACCCAGATGGTGCGCAGTTCGGTGCCGACCTCCTCGTCCGCCCAGGGCCAGCACTTGCCCAGCGCCTGTTCGAGCGGGTTGGCCATCACCGCCGGGATATCATAGCGCCGCCAATCCGCGCCGCGCTGTTCGACGATATCCGGGCCGACCTCGACCGCGTCCATCGCCGCGGTGAGGCAGGGGATGTGCGCTTCCGGCGGCGCATCGGCGAGATTGTCGAGCAGGTCCTTGCCACGCAGGGTGGCGGCGCGGGTGGTCGGCACGTTGGCCTTGTCGGCGGCTTTCCTGACCACGTCGGCAGGCTCGTCGGTGGTGTCGCGGTTGAAGCGCAGTTCCTTCCTGAGCATCTGGAACGAGGTCATCAGGAAGGACTGGCGCGCATAGTCCTCGTCATGCGCCTCGCCGAGCGCGGAAAGCCGCGCCCATTGCGCATCGTCAAGATATTCGCTCGCCACCGACTTGTCGGGCAGCTTGGTGAACTTGCCGCCGCTGAAGATCAGGCGGAAGACGTCACCCGGAGAAATCTTGGGCCGCGCGCCGAGGATCACCCGCTGCGCCCGCGCGGCGGTGTCGCTGAGCCGGTCGGGCTGCCACGGGGTGGTCTTGGGGATCGCCCGGATTTCCCCGACGAGGATGATGGTGCCGGTGGGGGTGTCGATGGTCCACATCGGCGCGCCGGACCGCTGGGCGGTGACGACGATGGAGTTTTCGGTGGGCGCGGGGTCTTGGGCGGCGAGAGGGGTCGAAATGCCAATCAAGGCGATGAACGCGAAGGACAAACGACCGACCATAACCGAACTCCTAGGCCCGAACGGATTGCTCCAAGATATATGAAGCAAGCGTCAGATTACCATGCCGCCTGAAGATGCAAGTATTGCCTCACGCGATGCAGATGGTCGCCCCAGTGGGACTGATAACCAAACCGGAATTCCCATATCGCATCAGCCTCCGAGCCGTTTTCAAATTCCCACAAAACCTTGGTAAGATCGCCTGCGATTTCGGCCAGTTCGGACGTCGCAAAGGTGCACATTGCTTCCTGATGAGGCCCGCCCTCGGGGTCGATAAGCCAGATCATATCGTCTCTTTCGAAGAAGCGTGCAGCATTCTGGCCAAACGCAGCTTCATCAATGCGCGGAGCCTCAGGTCCGTCGATAGTGTCCGGTTCAATGTCAGGGGTGTCGAAATAGACGCGGACGAGGTCATCCAGCGCCATCGCAACATCACGGAGGGTGGATTCAGTGTTCGCGCGCTCGAAAAGCGCAAGGTAGCAATGAATTGCGGCTTCGATCTTCTCGCGCTGCTCCATCACGGCACCAGCACCGTATCCTTCGCCTCCTCCAGCGTCTCGGGATAATCCAGCGTGTAATGCAGCCCCCGGCTCTCCTTGCGGTGGAGCGCGGACTTCACGATCAGCTCGGCTGATTGCAGCAGGTTGCGCAGTTCAATGAGGTCGGTCGTCACCCGGAACTGGCCGTAATAATCCTCGATCTCGCGCTTCAATAACTCGATGCGGCTGGCGGCGCGGGTCAGGCGCTTGGTGGTGCGCACGATGCCGACATAGTTCCACATGAAGCGGCGGATTTCGG
>DAIQNP010000230.1:0-4645 GCA_036788335.1 Erythrobacter sp. | reverse complement strand
TTGTTTCGTGCTCGCTTAGCGTTGTTTACGGAACAATGGTTGCGGTGGCCTCTATATGTTAAACGTCGGCACGGTGAGATGTTCCGCTACGCAATTAGAAGCCATCGATTGCAGCCTGAAGGGTTACACAGATGCGTTTGCGATTGCGCTAGATTCGGTTCACCAAGCCGAACCTGTTCCGCTGTTCAGCAGCTTTCGCCCGGGCCTCTTCAACAGCATCAAACTCGGTGGATTCTAACAAATACTGCAAAACGCGGGTAAGATGATCGCGCATCGCCTTACGAGCTGCAATGGGATCGCGCTGGCGCAGTGCCTCAACAATCAGCCTATGCTCTTCGATAACGGGTTTATAGCCTTTGTTTCGGGTCTTCTCGAACGTGAGGATGCATTGCGGCGATCGGTCGCGGATCAGCCACAGGTGTTCCACCAGCGCATGCATGGCGCTATTTCGCGAAGCATTGCCGATAGCTGCGTGGAACCTCTTGTCGACCAATTCGCCAACGCCCGTCCGGTTGGCATCTTCCATCTCCACCAGCAGAGCATCGAGCTCGTCCAAATCCTCATCGGTAATGTTGGCTGCGGCGAGCGCCGCCACCTCTCCTTCAAGCAGGATTCTCGCCTCAGTAAGCTCAAATGCGCCAATATCCCGTTCGACCCCTCTACGGGTGGGGACATTGGAAATCACATAGACGCCAGAGCCGACCTTGACCTCTACCAGCCCTTCGATTTCCAGCGCGATGATCGCTTCCCGGATGGTTGGCCTACTGACGTCATACATCGTTGCCAGCTCGCGCTCTGCTGGCAGGCGATCACCGACCTTGAATTGCCCTGAAGCAATCATGCGGGTGATCCGCTCGGTCAGGGCCTGATAGAGTCGTGTGGGGCGCGCATTGGTCATACCATCACTCTTAGACGGAGTTCTGCAGAGAGGAAGGCCTATAATTTGGGTCCGCCGAACCTCAATATCCTAATGCGCCAAAGCGCTGGTACGACTGCATTAAGCTTGGGCCGCACTAGAACTGATACGTAATGGGCTGGTCAAAAACGAGTGGGGACTAATGCCGTTTTCCCGGCTCCCAAGTGACTGCGTCGGCCAAAGTGACAGCACGACCGTTCATCGCTACGTTGGTGAAGGTAAGATCCTCCCCGTGGATCAGTTCAAACGGCGTGTCGGCGACCGTCACCTGCATATCGGCGATGTGAATCTTCCTGACCGGCGCAGCCTTGTGCCCCTGGATTGCCAGCCCATACTTCGCCTTGTCGACGCGCACATTGCTGATCCACATCTTTTCAAAACGGGGCGGGAAGTTGCCGCCGCGATAGCTGTGGTAATCGTTGGTGAAGATGATCGCGGCGTCGGTTTCACCGATTTTGATGTTCCTGATATGAATGTCCTCGATCAGTCCCCCACGATCGAGGTTAGCCTTGAAATAGAGCGCATGATTGGACAACGGTAGTTGCCAGTTTTCGATCCAGACATTGCGCACCCCGCCTGACATTTCAGAACCGATTGCGACTGCACCGCCGGTCTTTCCGCTAAAAAAACAATTACGAATGACGATGTCTTCCGACGCGATGCCGACCCGCCAGCCATCCTGATCGCGGCCTGATTTGATCGATACGCCGTCATCTCCCACTTCGAAATGGCAATTCTCGATCAGCACCCGCTGCGAACTGTCGGGGTCCACCCCGTCGCTGTTGATATGGCGACTGATGCAGGTGATGCCGCGCACCGTGACGTCCTGACAATAGACCGGATGCACCATCCAGAACGGCGAATCGCGCAGTGTCACGCCTTCGACCAGCACGCGTTGGCAGCGAAAGAACTGGACGAAGTGGGGTCGCAAGCGCCGTTCGCCGACGAACAGGCGCTCGCTGACCGGAACGCCATCGCGCCCCATGTCGCGTAGCACTGCCTTGATCGGTTCCTGGCCCGCACGCCAAGGAAGGAAGTTTGCCTCACCCTGCCCATCGATCGTGCCCTTGCCGGTAATCGCGACGTCGCTGACACCGGTGGCGAAGATCATCGGCGAATAGCTGTAAACCTCGGTGCCCTCCCAGCGGGTGAGCACGGCGGGGAGATAGCTTTCCGCATTGCCGAGAAAACGGATGGTTGCACCTTCGGTCAGATGCAGTTCGGTGCGAGTTCGCAAGTGCAAGGGACCATCGCACAGCCACACTCCTTGCGGCACCACGATCTGCCCTCCCCCGGCATCGGCTGCGGCCTCGATTGCCGCTTGGATTGCGGGTCTTGCATCGGGCATGCCTTGCGCCGCGCCATAGTCGGCAATGGCAATGCGGAGTTCGGGGATCTGCGGCGAGGCGATCGCAGCGACGATCTTGTCAGCCTGCGTCCAGTCATCGGCAAACCATGGGTCTGCCTGAACCGCCATACTCGACTTCATCCCCGCCAACGTTCTGCTGCAGCCGGCAGCGCAAACCAGCGCCGCGAGCGATCCAGAAACCAGAAATGTCCGGCGGCGAAGGCTGTGCTCGTCAGAAGCAATCATGGAAAGTTATATGATCAATTCTGTCTCATTGGACAAGCCATTATGGCGCTCCCGTTGACTGCTATTAGTGATCGCGGCCGCCATTACGCGCAGCAAGCCATGTGTGACCGATTGGCGCAACCGCGGCGCCGCTGATCTCATACAGCCAGCACCATTGTACTAAACCAAGGCAATCGGCCGTGCCCTGCCTAGAGCAGATCCGGTCGGCAGAATCAGGATCGCCCTGAAATCATTGACATTGGTTAGCGTGGGGCCAGTCACGACCGCGCCTCTTGCGGCTATGAGAAAGGCGTGGCTTTGATCATCGCGTAAGGCATTTTGCGGATCGCATCCGGCACTGGCGGCTGTGAAAAGGCTCTCAGGGCCTATCACTCCGCCTGCCAATTCGCCATTGCCGTCAATTCCGTCAGTGTCGCACGCAATCGCATAAATGCCCTCAGCCCCTTTCAAAGCGAGAGCCATCGCCAGCAGGTAGGTCGCGTTTCGTCCGCCCCGGCCGGCCCGGTTGGTCACCGCGACGCTGGTTTCGCCGCCCGACAGTAAAAGAACGGGCTGATCACCGATCTGCATCGTGGCCTGGCGCTCTAATGCATGCGCGGCATGTTCCTGCGCTGCAATTGCGGCCGCGCGGGTCTCGTCGTCGCCGAGAATGTCTGGCGCGAGCCCCATGCCCGCCGCGGCCTCGGCGGCCGCAGCCAGCATTATGGCAGCGCTGGCAATAACCGTAGGCGCGGCGGCCGCGGCAAAGGCAGGGTGGTTGGCGACGTCCGGCTGAGCGGCGCGAAGAGCGGCAGGAACAGATATGCCGTAGCGGATCAGCAGGCGTACAGCATCCGCTGGGGAGCTGTGATCGGGTAAAGTCGGGCCAGAGGCAACCATTGCCGGATCATCGCCAGCGACATCGGAGATCACCGCAGTTTCGACCACTGCTGGCCATGCCGCCACGGCTAGCTTCCCGCCTTTGATGGACGAGAGATGCTTGCGCACAGTATTGATCTGCTCAATCGGCGCGCCGCTGGCGAGCAAGTCGCTCGTAATGCTCTGTTTCTGTTCCAGCGAAAGCCCATCAATCGGAAGGCTGAGCAAGGCTGAACCGCCGCCAGAGAGCAAGGCTATCACCAGATCCTCCTTCCCCAGCGCCAGCAGGTCTTCGCGAATGCGACGTGTCGCCCGCTCACCGGCGGCATCGGGAACCGGATGTGCGGCCTCAAACAGGTCGATCCCAGCAGGCGACACCCAGCCATCGGGCAGGTGCCCATATCGTGTCAGGATCGCGCCGCGCGTGCCCCTTGGCAGGGCTTCGAGCGCGGCGGTGGCCATTGGCACGGCCGCTTTGCCGATGGCCATCAAATAGGGGCGTCGACCGGGGTTTCGTGTTGCGGCCTCGGCAACGAATTGTGTTATGCTTGCGGCAGGCATGGCGGCACGAACTGCCACCGCGAACAAATCTCGAAGCATCGCCTCAGAGTGGCAGCGGGGATCAGTCGAAAATGTCATGAGCGGGCGCGCTCCCGGCATCAAGAACACGGGCAAGCTGCTCGCGGTCCAGCTGCTTCTCCCAGCCTGCAACCACCAGAGTCGCCACCGCGTTGCCGATGAAATTGGTGAGACTGCGGCATTCCGACATGAAGCGATCAACCCCCAGTATCAGCGCCATTCCGACCACTGGAATTCCCGGCACCACCGACAAGGTGGCGGCGAGCGTCACGAACCCTGCACCAGTGACGCCTGCTGCGCCCTTGCTGCTGACCATTGCCACCAGAAGCAACAAGATCTGATCTGCAATTGTCAGATCAGTGTTGGTGGCCTGAGCAATGAAGAGCGCCGCCATGGTCATATAGATATTGGTGCCATCAAGATTGAAGGAATAGCCGGTTGGTACCACAAGACCGACAACCGATTTCGATGCGCCTGCCCTTTCCAGCTTTTCAATCAGCATCGGCATCGCCGCCTCGGATGACGACGTGCCCAGCACCAGCAGCAGCTCTGCGCGGATATAGCGGATCAATTTCCACAGCGAGAAACCGGATAATCTGGCGATTGCCCCCAGAACGATGCCGATGAACAGCGCGCTGGTGAGATAGAAGGTCGCAATCAGGCTGCCGAGCGACCAGAGCGTGGCAATCCCGTACTTA
>DAIQNP010000229.1:0-4683 GCA_036788335.1 Erythrobacter sp. | reverse complement strand
AATCGCCGCTGGCGAGATAGGCCTGCGCGGTCGCCAGATCGGGCTTCTCGACGAACCGCGCCACGGCAAAGCCGCCCGGCAGCGGTGCGCCGCGCTCAAGGTAGCCATAGCCGGTCTCGGGCCGGTCGGCGGCGATGCCGAAGGATACCAGATAATCCTGCGCCGCCAGCGCCGCAGCGGCCTCGGCGGCGGCGCGGAACGCGGCCGGGTCGGCGATGTGGTGATCGCTTGGGCACACCAGCATGATCGCGTCATCCGGCAGCAGCGCCGCTGCCAGCGCGATGGCGGGCGCGGTGTTGCGCGCCGCCGGTTCGATCACCAGCCGCGCGCCGGGCGTGTCGCCAAGCTGCGCCGCGATCAGGTCGACATGCGCCGCGCCCGCCACCACCATCGGCGGTGCGAACAGCGCAGGGTCAGCCACCCGCGCGACAGCTTGTTCGAACAGCGTCGTCTCCCCGATCAGCGGCAGGAACGGCTTGGGCTGCGCCTTGCGGCTCAGCGGCCATAGCCGCGTGCCACTGCCGCCGCACAGGATCACCGGATGGATATTGGTCACGTGCGCATCCCTCATCGGGTCGGGGCTATATCACCAAGCCCATAGGAAACGAGTCGCCTGCGCGCTTTAATCGATAAAGCTCACCCGCGCCGCTTCAGAACCACCTTTGCCGCCAGAAGAACGGGGCGGCGACAGGGTTGCCCGCAGCATCGCTGGCCGGACGGAAGCCAAGCCGGGTCTCGACCAGCTGGCAGGTGATGCGGTCCGCTTCGGGATCGGGGCTGGCGCGGATAATGCTGCAATCGCGCGCGCGGCCATCCGTGCCGACAATCACCCGCACGATCACTTCGGTTCCGCGCCGCGCCGCGCGCCCGCCGGGCGGAACCGGATAATCGCGCGCATTGTCGATGCTGCCCGAGATATGGACCGGCTTGGTCACCGCCACCCCGCCGCGCCCGCTGCCGCGATTGCCGCTGCCGGTGCCAAGGCCGGTGCCCGCAGCCCCCGTGCCATCGCCCGCAGCCGCCGCGCCGGACTGGCTGGCGGTGCCGGTCGAGGTTGCCCGAGGGCGCGGCGCATCCTGCCGCAGTTCGATCGGGGAGGAAGGCCCCGTCACCGGCTGCGGCACCGCATCGCGTCCGGGATCGCCCTGAGCGCCCTCGTCCGGCTCGGGCTGGTTGGCGGGCGGCGGGGGTTCGGGCGGGGCCGTGATCTCGACCGTGAAGGCGGAGACCACTTCGCGTTCCACCGTGGCGGTCAGATCGGGTGCCAGCAGTTGGGCGAGCGCATAGAGGCCCGCCACATGCAGCACCGCAATGGCCACCAGCAGCGGCAAGCTGGGGCGGCGGCGGCGCAAGGAAAAACGGCTGGGGGAGGTCATTGTGGCGGTCCGTCAATCGCGATTGCATCCGATTCGGGTCAGGTTACGCCCGAAAACGCTCTTGGCGTCCTATACCAAGAGCTGGGAATATGACGATGGAGAGCAGAATCGCGCACGCGGCCGGTCTTCCGGATCGGGCCGGGGCGGGCGGAGTCCGTGCGGGCAACGCCGGCCTCGGCACGATCGCTTCAGGCTCGCTCGACCGGGCCAGCCTGCTCGGCGCTGTGCTGGGCGGGTTCGGGTTCTTCGCGCTGGCGTGCCTCAGCATGTGGCTTGCGCCGATGGGCGATACGCTGACGGCGGTGTGGCTCCCCAATGCGATCGTCACAGTGCTGCTGCTGCGCGCCCGGGTGGCCAATGAATGGCCGTTGCTGGCCGCTGTCCTGATCGGAGGATGTGCCGCCTATGGCATCGCCGGTCAGGCCTGGCCGGTCGCGCTGCTGCTTGCAGGCGCGCATGTGGTCGAAGTGGTGGTAGTCAGTGCGATTGTCCGCGCGCCGGGCACCGGTGTACCGGACATGCGCCGGCTGGGCGATCTGGCCCGGCTGGTGTGGGCCGGCGGTCTGGTCGCCCCGTTCGCATCGGCGATCCTGGCCGCCGCCACGATGGGGCCGGGGCTGGACGCGATCCGGATCGGCGGCACGGTGTGGTTCCTGACCAACAGCATGGCGATGATCCTGCTGGTGCCGGCGCTGCTGCTGATGCTCGATCGCAGCCGTGACGGTTACGGACAGGCGGAGGCTTCGGGGTTCGAATCCGCGGCGCTGATGCTGGGCGGCATGACCTGCACTTACCTGGTCTTCGCGCAGCCGCATTATCCGCTGACGTTCCTGATCCTGCCGATCACGCTGCTACATGCCTTCCGGCTCGGGAGCCTGGGCACGGCGTTCCACGTAGTCTTTGTCGCGGGGGTGGGGGGAGCGATGACGCTGTCCGGCCACGGCCCGATCGCTGCCGCCACCGCGCCGGGCATTTCGCAGATGCACCTTATCCAGGCCTTCTTTGCCGCCAACTTCCTGACCGGGCTGCCGGTCGCCGCGATCCTGGCCGGGCGCGACTGGATGACGGCGCAGATCGAAGCCGGCAAGCATGAACTCGATCTCCTGGCCGACAATATCTCGGATGCGGTGCTGCGGTTCGATATGGACGGGACCTGCACCTATGCCTCGCCCTCGGTCACGGTGGTGATGGGGCGCGCCTCCGAAAGCTTCGTGGGGCGCCCGGTGACAGAGCGGTTGCATCCCGACGCGCGCGACCGCATCACCCATGCGATCGATCGCCTGCTGGGCGCAACCTCCGAGCGGGAGCGGCTGACCTATCGGCGCTACGAAGACGATGCAGAAGGCAATGCCGTCTTCCTCGAAGCCGACGCGGTGATCGTGACCAACCCCGATACCGGCGAGCGCGAAGGGGTGGTGGTGGCTGCACGCGATGTGACCGATCGGGTCGAGCTGGAACAATTGCTCACCCGTGCGCGGCTCACTGCCGAAAATGCGGCGCGCGCCAAATCCGACTTCCTCGCCAATATGAGCCACGAGATCCGCACCCCGATGAACGGCGTGCTCGGGTTTGCCGAACTGATGCTGCAAGGCGAACTCGATCCGCAGCAGCGCCGCTATATCGAGATGATCGTGCAGTCGGGCCGGTCGATGATGATGCTCCTCAACGACGTGCTCGACCTGTCCAAGATCGAAAGCGGGCAGTTCTCGATCGACCTCGCGCCGGTCGACCTGCACGCGACCCTGCATGAATGCGCCGCGCTCCACCGGCTGAGTGCCGAATGCAAGGGACTGTCGCTGCTGTTTGACGAGCCAATGGCAGGGGACCGCCCGTGGATCGTCACCGACGGGCTTCGATTGCGGCAGATCGTGCTCAACCTGATCGGCAATGCTGTGAAGTTCACGCAGAACGGCGAAGTCGAACTGGCCTGCACGATCGCGGCCGACGAGGTCAGGGTGGTCGTGCGCGACACCGGGATCGGCATCGCGTCCGACCGGCTGGAAACCATCTTCCAGCCCTTCACCCAGGCCGAAAGCGACACTGCGCGGCGATTCGGTGGAACCGGGCTCGGCCTGTCGATCAGCCATCAGCTGGCGCGGTTGCTGGGCGGGCGGATCGAGGTGACCAGCACGCCGGGCGCGGGTTCTTGCTTCACCCTCGCCTTCCCTGCGGCGGTCGCCCGCAACGAAACCCCGCGTGAGGCCCCGCCGCTGACAGAGGCACCTGCCATGCCCGGACCGTCGGCTACGACCCTGCCGCAAGCCGCGCGCATCCTGCTGGCCGAAGATCACGACATCAACCGGCTGCTGATGTGCGACATGCTCGAACGCTGCGGCCAGACGGTCGATGTCGCGCATGACGGGAACGAGGCGATTGCAATGGTGATCGATTCGATCATGCGCGGCTCGCCCTATGATCTGGTCCTGATGGACGTGCAGATGCCCGATTGCGATGGCTATGCCGCAACCCGCGCCATCCGGGCTGAGGGCATCGGGCCGGGCGAATTGGCAATCATCGCGCTGACCGCCAATGCCTTTCCCGAGGACATTGCCGCCGCCCGTGCTGCCGGGATGCAGGCGCATCTGGCCAAGCCGATCATCTTCGCCGAACTGGCCCGCGCCTTGCAGCGCTGGCTGCCGACCCGCATCGTCGAAAGCCGGGAGGGCAGCGCCGCCGACCGCAGGGCGCCGCGTCCGGGGGCGATTGCGCCATCGCCCCGGCTGGTCCAGCAGTGGCAGACCCGCCGCGCGGAGGCGATTGCAGCGGTGGCCGCGCATCTCGCCGACCAGCTGGACGGTGTGCCTGCGAATGATGCGCGCGATGCCGATACGCTGGTGTCGCTGCTGCACAAGCTGGCAGGGTCCGCCGCGCTGTTCGACGAGCCCGATCTGGGCGAAAGTGCCCGCGCGCTGGAACGCGCGATCCGGCAGGGCCTCAGCTGCGACGTGCAGGAGGCCTTGGCGCGCGAGGTGCTGGCGCTGGCAGAAAGGCCGCTGGCGCCGTTCGAGCGCGCCGAGATGACGCGCCGCTGACGGGTGCGCCCTGGCCGCGAAGTCGGCCCACACGCCCAGGACGACACCGACAGCGCCCGCCGTCAGGGGTCGGGGGTCAGGCAGGATCGGTCTCCGGCTGCTGGGCTGGCGAGCACCTTTCGGCGCTGACCCAAGCAAAAGGGCGACCCGTTGCCGGGCCGCCCTTTGGCGTATTCAGGAGATTGGGTGCGATCAGAAGGCCAGACGGACCCCGAAGCGCACGCCCCACAGCGAGCTGACCGGCTGAGTCACGAACTGCGGTTCCTGGAAACCGG
>DAIQNP010000228.1:0-4702 GCA_036788335.1 Erythrobacter sp. | reverse complement strand
GACCGCGCCAGCCGCCTTTATGCGCCGGTGGTGCACAGTCTCGCCGCGATCGCTTTCGTCGGCTGGATGATCGCGGGCGCGGGCGTGCACCAGTCACTGACCATCGCGATTGCGGTGCTGATCATCACCTGCCCCTGCGCGATGGGGCTGGCTGTCCCCGCCGCGCAGGTGGTGGCTTCGGGCGCGCTGTTGCGGCGCGGGTTGCTGGTCAAGGACGGAAGCGCGCTGGAACGCCTTGCCGAATGCGACATCGCGCTGCTGGACAAGACCGGCACGCTGACGCTGGGAACCCCGCGTCCCGACATTGCGGCACTGGGCGCGCAGTCACGAGCCATCGCGCTGAGCCTCGCCCAGGCCAGCCGCCACCCGCTCAGCCAGGGGCTGACGGCCGCGCTGCTGCGCGAGGGCGTGACACCAGCGGAGATCAAGGATGTGCGCGAGGTCGGCGGCGCCGGCCTGACCGGGCGCTGGCAGGATCTCGATGTCGCGCTCGAACGGCCCGCAGGGGAAAGTCAGGCGCTCGCCACCCAGCTGCGGATCGGCAAGGCCGTGCAGACCATCACCTTTGCCGATCCCCTGCGCAGCGACGCGGCCGCCACCCTCGCCGCCTTGCGGGCCGAAGGGATCGCTGCCAGCATCCTGTCGGGCGACCGCAGCGCCCCGGTGGACGAGGTCGCCCGCACGCTCGGCATTGCCGCGCAGGCCGAGGCCAGCCCGCAAGCCAAGCTCGCCGCGCTGGAGGCCTTGAAGACGCAGGGCCGCCGCCCGCTGATGGTGGGCGACGGGCTCAACGACGGCCCCGCGCTGGCTGCCGCACACGCCTCGATCGCACCCGGCACCGCATCGGACGCCAGCCAGCAGGCCGCCGATGCGGTGTTCATCGGCGAGGCGATGATGCCGGTCGCGCTCGCCATCCGGGTCGCGCGCCGGACCATGCGGATCGTGCGCGAGAATTTCGCGTTTTCCATCGGCTACAACATCCTCGCCGTGCCGCTGGCGCTGTTCGGGCTGGTCACCCCGCTGATCGCCGCCATCGCCATGTCGGTCAGTTCGCTGGTGGTGGTCGCCAATTCGCTGCGGCTGGCGGGAAGCGCCAGGGAATGACGGGCCTTGCGATCCTGATCCCGATTGCGCTCGGCATGGGGCTGCTCGGACTGGCGGCGTTCTTCTGGTCGATGCGCGACGGGCAGTATGACGACATGGAGGGCGCCGCCACCCGCATCCTGATCGAAGAGGACGACGACGGGGAGATCGGGGCATGAGCGCCGCCCTGCCCCTCGCACTCGCGGCACTGCTGCCGGTGCTGATCGGCCCGCTCCCGTCACAGGCCGACACCGGACCCACGATCACCGCCCAGCTCTGCAACGGCGGCACGATCACGATTCCGCTCGGCGACGGCGAGCCGCCCGTCGGCGACGGCGCGTGCTACCCCAAGGCCTGCCATGCCGGAAACTGCCGCGGCAAACCCGGTGTCGAACGGGCAAAGCGCCCAATTTGATCTCGCGCAAAGACGGGGGTCCGGAACGACGCTCTAAGCGCTTTCATGTGGACCTATCACCCCGATTTGCTCGCCATGCCGGTGCCGCGTTACACCAGCTACCCCACCGCCGCCGACTTCGGGCCGATTGCGCCGGGCGCGATCGAGCGCGCCATCGGTGAGGCGTCGGGCGACATATCGCTCTACCTCCACATCCCGTTCTGCGAGAAAATCTGCTACTATTGCGGCTGCAACACGGCCGCATCGGGGCGCCGCGCGCGCGTGGAAAGCTACCTCGCCTCGCTTCATGCCGAACTCGCCACGGTCGCCAGCCTGCTGCCGGTTGGCGCCAAGGTCCGCCGCATCGCCTTTGGCGGCGGCAGCCCCAACGCGATTGAGCCTTCCGAATTCCTCGAACTCGCCGCCGCGCTCCACAGTCACTTCCCGCTCGACAATCCCGAATGGTCGGTCGAACTCGACCCGCGCAGCCTGACCGCCGACTGGGGGCCGATCCTGCGCGAGGTCGGCATCACCCGCGCCAGCATGGGCGTGCAGACCTTCGCCGCGCATTGCCAGAAGGCGATCGGCCGCGAACAATCGCTGACCATGATCTGCCGCAGCCTCGACTGGCTCCGGCAGGCCGGCATCACCTCACTCAATTTCGACCTGATGTACGGGCTCCCGCACCAGACCGAAGTCGATCTGGAAGACAGCCTCGAACAGACCGTGAAGCTTGGCGCGGACCGGATCGCGGTGTTCGGCTATGCCCATGTGCCGCATCTGGTCCCGCGGCAGGTGATGATCGACGAGACTGCCCTGCCCGGCGCGACGGCGCGCTTCGTCATGGCCCGCAACGCGCACCAATACCTGACCGGAAAGGGCTATGCCGCCATCGGCTTCGATCACTTCGCCCTGCCGCATGATCCGATGGCGCGCGCGGTCCGGGAGGGTACGCTGCGGCGCAATTTCCAGGGCTTTACCGATGATCCGGCCGAGGTGCTGATCGGCATGGGTGCGAGCGCGATCAGCGGCTTTCCCGGCCTGCTGGCGCAGAACGAGAAGAACACCGGACGATACCGGATGCTGGCCTCGCAAGGGCGCCTGTCGGCCGATCACGGAATCAGGCGCGGGCCGGACGACCTGCTGCGCGGCGCGGTGATCGAAGCGCTGCTGTGCCGGGGCGGAGCGCGGCTTGCGCCCTGCCTGCTGGCCGAAGTGCGCAGCCGGCTCGCCCCGTTCCTCGACCGCGGGCTGGCCAGCATGGATGGCACCGTGCTGCGGATCGCGCCGGGGGGCCTGCCCTATGCCCGCGGCATCGCTTCGCTGTTCGACAGCTACCGCGCGGTGACCCAGCGGCGGTTCAGCTCCGCTATCTGAGACCCCCGCCTGTCCCGAGCGCCTTTCGCACACACTTCCCCCCGTGGCCCTTGCAAGCCCGCCGCTTTGAGCGGATACCGCGTGCCAAAAGAAGCGCGGAGCCCTTATCGCCGGTCGCAATGACTTCAACCGGGGGGAATACAGCATGGCCGTTACCGATCACGTCGACCTCAACCAGTTCATGGAAGGGGTGAAGAAACGCAATCCCCACCAGCCCGAATTCGTCCAGGCGGTCCAGGAAGTGGCGCAGGACATCTTCGAGTTCATGGAGGACAAGGAGGAATACCACTCCCAGCAGATACTGCGCCGCATTGCCGAGCCGGACCGCGTGGTCTCCTTCCGCGTCTGCTGGGAAGACGACGACGGCAATGTCCGGGTCCAGCGCGGCTGGCGGGTGCAGAACAACAACGCCATCGGCCCCTACAAGGGCGGCATCCGCTTTCACCCGTCGGTGAGCGAAAGCGTGCTCAAGTTCCTCGCCTTCGAACAGACCTTCAAGAATGCGCTGACCGGCCTGCCGATGGGCGGCGGCAAGGGGGGCGCAAACTTCAACCCCAAGGGCAAGAGCGTGCGCGAGATCATGCGCTTCTGCCAGAGCTTCATGACCGAGTTGTACCGCCACATCGGCCCCGATGTCGACGTGCCGGCGGGCGATATCGGCGTGGGGGCGCGCGAGATCGGCTACATGTTCGGCCAGTACAAGCGTATCACCAACCACTGGAACGGGGTGCTGACCGGCAAGGGGCTGGAATGGGGCGGATCGCTGGTCCGGGCCGAGGCGACGGGCTATGGCGCTGTCTATTTCCTCGCCAACATGCTGGCGACCCGCGACGAGGACCTGACCGGCAAGACCGCGGTGATTTCCGGCGCGGGCAATGTTGCCACCCATGCGGCGGAAAAGATCGTGCAGCTGGGCGGCAAGGTGCTGACCCTGTCGGATTCGGGCGGCTTCATCCATGATCCCGACGGCATCGATCAAGAAAAGATCGACTGGGTCAAAAGCCACAAGACCTATCGCCGCGGCCGGATCGAGGAATATGTCGAGGAATATCCGAACGCGACCTTCCACCAGGGCAAGACCCCGTGGAGCGTGCCCTGCGACATGGCCCTGCCCTGCGCCACCCAGAACGAATTGCTGGGCGAGGATGCCAAGCTGCTGGTCGAGAACGGCTGCCGCGCGGTGTCCGAGGGCGCCAACATGCCGACCGACTTGGAAGGGGTGCACGTGTTCAAGGAGGCAAGGCTGCTCTACGCGCCGGGCAAGGCCTCGAACGCGGGCGGGGTCGCGGTATCGGGTCTGGAGATGAGCCAGAATTCCGAACGCCGGTCGTGGAAGGAAGACGAGCTCGAACAGATGCTCAAGGACATCATGGCCGGCATCCACGAAAGCTGCATCCGGTACGGCGACCAGGGTGCCAAGGACGGAACCCGCTACATCGATTACGTCAAGGGCGCGAACATCGCCGGCTTCAAGAAGGTCGCAGACGCGATGCTGGCCTTCGGGGTGGTGTGATCCGGTAGCGGCACAAGCAAGGCCTCCGTGCTCGCAAGGGCGCGGGGGGCTTTTGCTCATTGAGGATGGCGGTTTTTGCGGTCCTGCGGGAAAAAACGGCCTTTAGGGTTCCGACCCCGTTTCGGACTTGAGGCTCTCTCCCCTTGCGGGAGAGATACGAAGACTTGGCAGCTTGCTGCCTAGTCGCAGTTGAGAGGGGGCAGGTCCAGAGCGTCGCTCTGCCCCCCTCTCGCGGGCGCTCTCCCACAAGGGGAGAGGTCTAAAGGCAGAAGGGGGGCGGCGGGACTGTCAGGAATTTCGTGTGTGGGCGGGCGGTTGAACATTACGCCGCCATG
>DAIQNP010000227.1:0-4704 GCA_036788335.1 Erythrobacter sp. | reverse complement strand
GTGATCGGCTGCGACGTGACATTGGCTGTATCGGTGGCAGCCGCGAAATCGCGACCGACAACGTCCACCGCAATCGAGCCGGCGCCCGCCGTCCCGGTGGTGAGTTCCATGTTCAAGGTGGTGGTGAAGGGCTCATCGTTCGAAAGCGGAACATCGATGTCGATAAGCTCCGGAGTGAGCGACCAATCCCCCTCCTCATCCGCGACGGAAAGGGTCGGCGTGATCCGGTATCGCTGCGCGACCGAGCTTGTGAAGCGGATCTCGGCTGACAGTTCGTATCGTGTTTCGGGCTCGATTTCGCCGGCCGGATCAATGGCAAGGCCGACGATCGATACGCCGACTTCAAACACGTCATTCTCCGCCGGCCGAACCGTTAGCGGCGCTTGGGCGCTGCCGGCAGGATTGTTGATCGTGACCGTCGTCTGAAGCGGCCCCGCCTGCAGGCCCGAAATAGCCGGCACGGCGAAGACCAGTCGCGAGGGACTGCCCTGCTTGATCCGCGCAAGCGGAACGCGGGCATCGTCGATGGAGATTGTGCTCAACAGTGCGGGATTGAGGTTTGCGCCAAGGATATCGATATCCTGTCCAACCCTTGCGGGGTTCGGGGTGATGCTGAAAATCTCGGGCCGCCTCACGTTGACCGCGCTTGCCGCTTCCAGCGTGGCCACGCGCAGGGCCAGATCGTTGATGTCCGACATCATGCGGTTGAACAGATCGGCGGTAATCAGATCGCCGGGCGCCACACCTTCAGAGCGGATACCGATAAGGTCGAGCAGGATCGCCTCGCGCTGCTCGGCGGAAATCGTGCCCTCCAGTGCGTCGAGCACGCTTGCCATCGTCACAACGACGGTGCCCTCGTCGGCTAAAGTGGTCGGCGGCATGGTCTGTCTCCTTTGGCGCCCGGATTACGGGGTAAGTGCGAAATTGGCGTAGTCCCAGCGGTGCAGGTTGAAGCGCGCGTTGCCCCGGTAGCCGAGGTCGCCGCGCGCGAAGATCAGGTAGGGGTCGGCCCGCTGCGGGTCGCCCGCCGCGACCGCGCCGGCCATGCGGTTGGCGGCGACGGCGTAGAGCCAGACGACCTCGTTGTCGGCGCTGCGCAGCGCCGGGGCGGCGAGGCTCTCGCGCAGCAGCGGCTCGACCTGCGGGCCATTGATGTGAACCGGACCGCGCAGCGTCATCCCGCCGAGGAACTGCTGTGCCTGGGCAACACTGAAGCCCGGCAGGATCGCGGCGGGGGGCAGATGGGGGAAATGGCTGCGGGCCCTGACATTGCCCAGCGCGACCGGCGATCCCACCGCCGCCGCAAGCTGGTCCTGAAACTGGCGCAGCATCGCCATGCCGGCGGCGATCCGCGCGGGTTCCACCAGCGATCCGAACCTGTCACCGCTGTCGGGCTGGACCAGCGGACGGCGAACCGCCCAGCTGTCGATGAAGGTGATCCGGTCGCTGCCGGTATAGGCCAGCAGGCCCAGAGGCACCTCCTGGGCAGCGAGACCGAAGCCGGCCATTGCATCCAGCAAGTCGCTGCCCCGCGCGCCGCGTGCGAGCAGGTGCGTGACCCAGTCCGCTTTCACCCCGTCTCCGAAACAGCGATAGGCGATCCGGTTGCGGAAGTCGGCGGCGCTTGCAGGGAGTGAGCCGTAGAGCTGCGGGCGCACTTCGATAAGGCGGAACTGCACCGTTTCGGTCACCTGATCGCTGTTGCAGCCGCCGCCCGCGCCGCCCCTGCCGCCATCGCTGCTGATGCCGTTGGTCGGGGCGCGTCCGGCGCGCAGCTGGGCGGGGGCAATCGTGAGGATGTAGACCCCCTGTCCCGCCACATAGGTTCCCGCGCCGAGCGGATTGCACGCACCGAACGGTCCGCACCCGGCGGGCAGGGTGCCGTCATTGGCAGCGGGCGGCCGGGTCAGCTGGATCTGCTGGCGTTCCCCCAGCCGCATTGCCTGGCCAAGCGCATTGACGGCGAGGCCCGGCTCGACGACAATCGGCCTGCCCCCGGACGGCTCGCCACTTTCCGCGACTGTCGCCAGCCCTTCCGTCAGCGTCAGCCCGAAGGCAACGCCTGCCCCCAGGGCCTGCCCAAGTCGCTCGTCCGCCGCCGCACGGGCATGCTGTTCGCGGGTGAAGTCCGACGCTTCGAGCAGGCGGCCGTTAAAGAAATGGGTGGCCTGCACCCCGCCCTGGGCGACGGGCTGTCCGAGCAGGATCGCGGGTTCAGCCATTGCCGCCTCCCCGCGCAATCCGGCGCAGCACGATCCAGTTGCCGGCCCCGTTCGAGACCAGGCGGATTTCCGACAGATCGGCCATGTCGAGCCTTCCCTCCCCGGCGATTCTGCCGTTCGCCGGGACGATGCGCGAACCGGTAGCGCTGGCGAGGCGAATCGTGAGGCCATGCCCGGCGGTTCCCGGTGCCGCGCGCGGGATAGTGATCGCGACCGGATCTTCTCCCACCACCAGCACCAGTCCGCGCGAGAAGGTAATCACGCCATCAGCCCCCAGCATCGCGACCGACATCCCGCTGTCACTGGCGGACAGGTCTTCTCCGGCGGGGCTTTGCGTGAAGGCCGAGGATAGCAGCAGTGGCCGCTCGCTGTGGTCAATGGTTGCGTCGAACCCGTTCGGGTCTTCTGCGATGTTGGCGACCTGCCATCCCTCGGGCGTGCTGACCGCGCCCAGGTCGATCCGCGCCAGCAGCACGCAATCGTCCTCCGGCGCGCCGCTGTCGGCGCAGCGCAGCGCCATTACACGGGGGCGCACTCTGGTCACCCACAGCCGCTTGATCGCTGCAAACAGGCCGGGCGCGAGATCGGGGTGGACTGTGATGGGATCAAGGCTATCCGGCACCACAGGATCGCCCGCCGGGGCAGGAAACAGCGCGTCGAGCTGTTGCCGGGCGCTCTCGGTCAGTGCCGACAGACCGGCCGGATCGTCATCGCTGCCGTTGTCCACCGCGATCCCGCCGAACCAGGCGTCGAACAGCGCGATCGCCTCGGCCTCGGTCATGGCCGGCGGCGCCAATTCGAAAGCGAGCGCGTAATCATCGGCGATGCGCGAGGGCACCATAAGCTCCGCGTCGCTGCGACAGGGCTCGCCCGGAACCGGGACCGACGCAACCCCGCAATCGCGGTAGCACAGGGTCAGCCAGATCGGGAACCGCAGGACATCGGCCGCAGGCGTCTCGGCCTGCATGGCGTCAAGCCGGGAACGAACCTCCTCGCGCGCAAGCCATTGGTTGATCGACCCGCATTGCTCCCGGCCGATGCAGATCAGCTGTCCACTCGGCGCAGCGGCAGAACCCGGCGAGACCTTGATACGCGGCCCGGCCTCGCCATCGCTTTCGAGCAGGACTTCCAGCCCGGCAAGGGTGCCATAACCATGCGCCTCGCGCAGCATTCGCCTGTCGCGCGCGGACAGGTATCCGAATTCGGCGCGGTAATCGTCCACGCCCAGCACCATGCCGGTGGTGAAATTGACATGGCGGGTCGGGTCCGGTCGCGGCGCAGCCGAGGTTGCGGAAAAGCTGGTGCAACAGCTCATCATCTGTCTCCCGTTGGAAGCGGTGGTTTGGTTTTCGGCCGGGTCAGCATGCGATCCGCTCCCTTTCGCCCGGTCCATTCTGGGCCCCGCCGGCGAAACTTGCCCCCACGAAGCTGCGGCCGAGGATCGCCGGTGGAATCAGTTGCGGCGCACGGCTGCCATCGCCGATTTCGGTATCCCGACCGAGGCGCGCCTCGCCAATCCGGTTCATCGCCCAGAACATCCGCACGTCGAAAACCGTATGGGCCGGTTTCTCGAGCGCGATGATGCGCTGCGCGAGCCGGATCGCCTGCTCCTCTGCCGCCGGGTCGAAGGCTGTGGCCCGGCGCGGGATCAGCACCGAAAAGCGATGCGCTGCACGGTTGATGGGCACCAGCGCGCCTTCGAAGTCGAGCCAGTCGCGCAGCGATGCCGGACGGTTGGGCAGGGTGTCAGGCAGGGGAATCGCGTCGAAGCTGGCCCAGTCGCTGTCCCATGCCCCATTGAGCTGCGCGGTCGCCCGATAGCGCCCCGCCAGCAGATCGCGCCACAACGCCCGCACGCGCTGCGGCTGGGCGATGAAGGCCTGCCATTCGGGCGATTGCGCAGCGGCTGCGGACTGCGGGACGCCGGGAAGCTCTCCCGTCTGCCCCCGCGCTTGCAGGAAATCGTGCCAGCGGCGGCGTTCCTCGGCACCGAGGGCGGGGATGAACCCGATCTGGCGTTGCATGAACCCTGCCCATTCGGCCGGTTCGGCATAATCGCCCGCCACCAGCGAGAAGGGCGCAGACTTCTCCTCCGGCGGTGCCGTCCCGAGCCCGCGCGCCCAAGCCCAGCGCTCGATCAGGCCCTGACGCTCTTCGTCCGGTTGCCACAGCTCGTCACGATCAATCACGGCGTGGATGCCATGGGACACCGGCCCCGCTGCAAATGGCCGCGCGCTGCTGCGGGTGCGGAAATGTTCTACGATACGGATGCTCGACGTCCCCCCGGCAGGTGAGCCCGGCAGCACGAAGTCGCAGGCATCGATCGCCGGATCGAACGCCAGCGAGAGCGCCAGCCTCAGCCCCGGCAAGGTGCCGCGCCAGGCGAAGAAGGTCGCCGCATGGGCGATGAACAGCCGCCGCCGCCGCTCGTCCCAGGCCGGATCGAGTGCGACATCGAACCAGTCCGCCAGCCACCCGAGCG
>DAIQNP010000226.1:0-4710 GCA_036788335.1 Erythrobacter sp. | reverse complement strand
GGGTCTCCTTCTTACCCATTATGCCCGCCCACACACGAAATTCCTGACAGTCCCGGGGCGGCGCGGCCCATTGAAACAACGCCTGAGGCAGCCCGCTCACAGCGCATCGCAAAAGGCGGCGGCCGCGCCCGTCACAAGCACCACCTCGGCGTCGCCTACCCGCCGAGCCGCCGCGACATAATCCGACACGGACATTTCGGACAGGGTCTTGCCGCTGCCGTCCGCGACACGGCCGAGCTTCTGCAATTGCCTTGCCGATAAACGCTTCGCCATCTCGCGCGACATGCAACTTGCTGCCGGAGACGCAACGCCTGCGTCCACAAGGCCGCGATTGACCGCAGCCTCCTTGGAGCAGGCAGCCAGGACAACAACCGCGATGATCGCCATGCGACCCACACTCATCTTCTCATCCTCCGATGCGCGATCAGTGCGGCGCAGGCAAAGCGTCACGCTGCGCTGTCAGACTGCATACGACACAGCACGGGCCAGGCGGCCCCGCTTCCGGCCTTCATCATCTTCCCGGCAGGGCGCGCGAAAAAGCACCTCGGTCAGGTTCCTGCTCGCATACCGCCAGCCGTCCGCGCGCGGCGGGCTCCTGAACGCGGACGGGATACCCTGACCCGCGAGCGGGTGAGGCCCTGCGGTGAGCGAGGCTGCTTTCCTACTCCGCTGCGTGTTGCCAGTCTGCGACCATGACCCTGCGGCCTTTGCCCCATCCGTTCCCGCCGGCAGCCGGTGCCGAAACCCGCGCCGGGTCAGGCGCGGCGCAGTTCTGGGCAGGTTTTTCGGTTTCTGGACAGTGTCTCATGTGTCTCATACAGACAGGAAAGGAGCCGGTTTCCTGACTATGCCGGCCGAGACGGCGCGCTACGTCACCCCCAGCGCTGCCGCCTGCCGCCTGAGTTCCGCAGCCTCGCCGGGATTGGCCTTGACCGCCGCGTCCAGCGCCGCCTTGGCCTTGGCCGGTTCGCCCAGCGTCATGCGGCTGCGGATCAGCATCACCCAGCCGTCGAGGTTGTCCGGCTGCTGCTGCAACCGCGCTTCGAGCTGTGCGACCATGCCTTGCGCCATGTCGCGCTGTTCGGACGGCGGCATGGCGCTCGCCGCTGCGACCTCGGCCGCGCTCGGCCCGCGCAATGCCGGCGAGGCGGCCGCGCCCGCCAGCGTGCCCGAGCCGGGCGCGAGGAGTGCGGGCTGGCGCGTGGCCTGCGCTGCTGCCAGCCGTGCGGTCACGTCAATCGCGTTGATCTGGCCGACCTGTTCGATGGTGCGCACCAGGTCGCGCTCCCACGGCGCGCCGGTGGGGGTATCGCCGAGCAGGTCGAGCCAGGCGTTGATGGCGCCCTCGTGATCCTTGGCGAGGTCCTTCTTGACCGCCATGAAGTAGCGCGAGCGTGGGTCGGCAGCGTCGAGCGCCAGCGCCTGTTCGAACGCCGCCAGTGCCTCGGGCGGGAGCGGATCGCGCGCGCTGGCCATCACCAGCGATTCCCCCAATGCCGACCACAACACCGCCTGATCCGGCGCAATTGTCACAGCGCGCTTGTAGGCGGCGGCGGACTCGGCGAAGTCACCTTGCTGGAACTGGGCGAAGGCGAGTTCGGCCCAAGGGTCGGCATCGTCGGTCGAGCTTTCCGCAGCGGCGCGCAGGGCTGCGATCGACGGCGGGCCGTCGGCGCTGGCTGGTGCGTCTCCGGTGCCGCCTGCGCCTTCGTAGACGTTGTAGCCGACCGAACCTGCCGCCAGCAGAAGTGCCGCGCCCAGCAGCACCCACCCGGCCCTGGATGCCGAAGCTGGCCGCTGTGCCGGGCCTTGTGCGGCCTGCCCCTGCCCGTCGTCTGGTGTCATGGCCGCCGGGCTAGCATTGCCGGTGCGCAGGGGCAATTGGCTCTGGCATCGAAGGCGGTTTTCTCTATTGTGGGGGCGGGTGAATTCTATCCAAAGGGGGGGATAGTTGGCCGACTTGTACAAGGTCGCCATTGTGGGGTCGGGGCCCGCAGGGTTGAGCGCGGCTGCGCGGGCGGCAGCGCTGGGCCTTGGTCATGTGCTGCTGGAAAAGACCGACCACCTCTCGGACACCATCTACAAGTACCAGAAGGGCAAGCACGTCATGGCGACGCCCAGCAACCTGGTGCTGCGCAGCGACGTCGATTTCGAAGCGGGGAAGCGCGAGACGATCCTGGGAACCTGGGACGAACAGATCGCGGGCCACAAGGTCAATGTGAAATATCACGCCGAAGCCAAGGCGATCCGCGGCACCGGCGCAGCGATCCCCGGCTCGGTGCAGACTATCGTCGAACGGGCGCGCGACGGGACCAGGTCGGTGCGCGAGATCCAGCGCCATGCCCCGCCCTATGCGATCGAGCTGACCAGTGGCGAGACGATCATGGCGGAGAACGTGATCCTTGCGATCGGCACGCAGGGCAATCCCAACCGGATGCGCTGCCCCGGCGCGGACCTGCCGCATGTCCAGTACCAGCTCGACGATCCGGCTGAGTATGTCGACGAGCATATCGTGATCGTCGGCACCGGCGATGCGGGGATCGAGAACGCGCGCGGCCTCGCCGAAGACCCGGCGCAGCGCAACACCGTGTCGATCCTCAATCGCGGCACCGAATTCCCGACCGCCAAGGACGCCAACGTCAAGGCGCTGATGGCCGATCACGAAGCCGGCAAGCTGACGATCCGCACCGAAAGCGAGACCCATTCGATCGAGCCGGGCTTCATCACGCTGACGACCCGCGACGGCGAATTGCGCATCCCTTGCGACCGGATCATCGCCCGCATCGGCTCGGCCCCGCCCCGCATGTTCGTGGAAGAATGCGGGATCCAGTTTTCGAGCGAGGATCGCGCCGCCTTCCCCACGCTGTCGCCGGTGTTCGAGACGACCGCGCCGGGCATCTTCGTGATCGGCGCCTTGGCGGGGTATCCGCTGATCAAGCACTGCATGAACCAGGGCCACGACGTTATCGAGTTCATCAACGGCAACACCGCACTGAAACCGGCGGACGAACCGATCATCGCGGCAAAGTTCGCCGACCTGCCGGGGGGCCGCAGCACCGACGAATGGCTCGAATTCCTGCGCAGCAACGTGTCGATCCTGGGCGGCATGAACCCCTTGCAGATGCGCGAATTCATGCTCGATTCCGCCGCCCGCCACTACAGCGCAGGCGAGGTGATCTTCGAACGCAATGCGCCCGGATCATCGCTGTTCGGGATCGCCAGCGGGTCGGTGGCGGTCGAGGTCAATCCGGCCGATCCCTCGATCACCATCCCGATTGAAGCCGGGTCGATCTTCGGCGAGGTCGGGCTGATCTCGGGCCGCCGCCGCGGCGCCACGATCCGCGCCGCCGAAGACACCATCGTGGTCGAAATCTCGCGCCTTGCCGCGCTCAAGCTGCAATCGCAGGTGCCGTCGGCCAAGGCGGCGATCCAGCGCATCTCGATCGAGCGGCAATTGCTCCAGATGTTCGGATCGGGCCTGCGCCGCGAAGATGTCGCCCCGCTGGTGGACGCGGCCAGAGTCGAGGAAAGGCGCGCGGGCGAAGTGGTCGTCACCGAAGGCGCGGACGACAAGGACGTTTTCATCATCCGGCGCGGGTCGATGATTGTCGAAAAACAGGTCGGCGACCGGCCGGTGTTCCTGTCCTACCTCCCCGCCGGGAGCTACTTTGGCGAGATGGCGGTGATCGACGGGTCGCTGCGCACCGCAACGGTCAAGGCCGCGATCAAATCCGAAGTGATCCGCCTGCCGGGCGATGGCTTTCTGGAATTGCTGGCGAAGAACCCCGCCCTGCGCGAACGGGCGATGAACGACATGGCCGGGCGGCGCGCTACCAATGCCTTCATCGAGGGGCAGAAGGACAGCTTCTCAAGCGTCGTCGACATGTATTCGCAAACCGCGCAATTCCTGGTCGACAACGGCATCGGCGAAGCGACCGACGTGCTGCTGATCGATGAGAAGCTGTGCATCGGCTGCGACAATTGCGAAAAGGCCTGCGCCGACAGCCATGACGGCTTGTCGCGGCGGGGCGAACCTATGCCCATCTTCACGTGCCGACCTCGTGCCGCCACTGCGAACACCCGCATTGCATGGCCGATTGCCCGCCCAACGCGATCAAGCGCGGGCCGGACGGCGAAGTGTTCATCGACGAGACCTGCATCGGCTGCGGCAATTGCCAGCGCAACTGCCCTTACGGCGTGATCCGCATGGACGCCAAGCCGCCCAAGAAGCCGAGCCTGCTGCAATGGATGCTGTTCGGCTCCGGCCCAGGTCCGGGCGAGGCACCCTATGGCTGGCGCAAGAAAGCTGCCGAAAAGCAGGGCGCGCCCGCCGCCAAGCTGGCGATCAAATGCGACATGTGCTCCGGAATCGACGGCGGCCCGGCCTGCGTGCGCGCCTGCCCGACCGGCGCGGCGATCCGGGTCGCGCCCGACAAGTTCCTGACTTTCACCAAGCTGACCGAGGACGCCGAGTAGTGGCGACCCGGACGCAGGCGAAGGCGGGGGCAGGTGCTGGGGCGGTGGCAAGCGGCGGGGCGACGATCCGCTTCAACCAGGACGAAAAGCGCCGCGATTCCGATCACGTCAGCTTCCTGAAGCACCGCGGCTTTCGCTGGCTGTGGGTCGCATTGGCACTCAGCGCTGTGTGCATCGCCGGATACCTGCTGATCGATCAGGAACCGCGCCCCAATGGCGGCAGCTGGTATGGCT
>DAIQNP010000225.1:0-4769 GCA_036788335.1 Erythrobacter sp. | reverse complement strand
CGGAAACCTGGATCAGCGAACGGATCGTGGCAAGCTATGTCGGGCTCCACCGCGCCGGGCACGCCCATTCGGTCGAATGCTGGGTGGAGGATGCGGACGGCGGCGGGCGCGAGCTGGTGGGCGGGCTTTACGGCGTATCGTTCGACCGGGTGTTTTGCGGGGAAAGCATGTTCAGCCGCGTGCCCGATGCCAGCAAGGTGGCGCTGGCGTGGCTGGTAGCGCTGATGCGCAGGGCCGGGTTCGGCCTGCTCGACTGCCAGTTCATGACCGAGCACCTGCGCAGCATGGGCGCGGTCGAACTGAGCCAGGCCGAGTACCGCGCGCTGGTGCGCAGGGCCGGCGGATCGCCGCACAGCAGTCTGGGGCTGGCGTGGCGGCAGATCGCCGCAGGAACCGGCTATCCGGTGGTGGCGGCGGCGGGCGCCGGTGCAGGATCGGACCCGGACGGCGCGGCCGCCTCCTCCCCCGGAAAGCGCATCGTGCAGTCCTTGACCCAGACATCGTAGATTGGGTGTTCGGCCACGTTGAGGCTGGGCGATTCGCGGAACAGCCAGCCGGAGAACACGCGGGCGCGCTGCGGCTGGCCGCGATCCTGGATGTCGACCTGCACAAAGGCGCCGACTTCCTGCGGGAGTTCCCACGGGCCGGTACGCTCGCAGGCCGACAGTCGGATGATCACCGGGCCGGTCTCGTGGCTTTCGCCGGGCCTGAGCGTGATTTCCTCGGTGACATTGTTGCGCTTGTTGAGCAGGCCGAGCGTTGCCGTCCGCTCAGCCATCGGTGTCGCCCCGTCATCCCCGACGGGCGCTGCCCCGCTGGCGCGCGGCGCGGGCTGGTCGAGCCGGACCGCGACGGTTTCGGGCTCATCGCCCGCCATGTCGCAGCCCGCCAGCACAAGCGCGGCGCCCGCTGCGGCAAGAAGTTGGGCGCGCACGGCCGGTCTCAGCCTTCCGGGTCCCCGGGAGTCCACGCCTCGTAATCGCCGACTGCCCGGGCGCGCTGCCCGCCGCGTTCGAGCGCGCCCTTGGGCAGGTAGGCTTGGGGCGTGCCGGTGGCGTTGGGGGTGTATTCCACCTCCCACACCTTGGGCGGGGGGAGGTGGCTTTCGGGTACGGCGTCATAGGTGCCGTGCAGCCAGCCATGCCATTCGGACGGCACGCGGCTGGCATCGTTGGAGCCGTTGTACATCACCCACCGCCTCTCGCGCTGGATATAGGAGCCGGTGCGCGGCCCGGTCACCTTGCTGGCGGCGCGGTAGTACTTGTTGCCCGCCGCGTCCGTGCCGACGTGTTCGCCGCCGGCGCGGCTGGCCCACAGATGGGTGCCGATCGTCGCGCCGTCCCACCAGGTGAAGATCTTTCCGAGGATTCCCATGCCCGCGCGCCTAGCCGAATTGGTGCGCAGCGCCAAGGCGTCTTTGTCTGTGCACGCCCCCCGGCGTGCGGTATCCTCGCGCCTTCGGCGCTGCGGGCGCTAGGTCGGGCTTGCGGCCTGCCGTGGGGCAGGCCGTGTCAGCGCCCGTCAGCTGCCTTGCGTTGCGGGGATCTGGTATTCCACCTTGTCACCCGGCGCGATGCCGAGGGCCCCTGCCTGGCCCGCGCGCAGTTCGAGCACCGCTGCGGCAACGCCCGAGGACGGCACCGGATCGAGCGAATAGGGCACGGTGTTGGCCGCGATATTGGTGATCCGGCGATCTGGCCCGATGAAGATGATGTCGAGCGAGAGCGGCGTGTTCTTCATCCAGAAGCTGCGCACCTCGGGCACGGCGGAAGGGAAGATCATGCCTTCGCGGTCCCCCAGCTCGGTGCGGAACATCAACCCGCGCGCCTGCGCCTGCGGGCTCGCCGCCACCTCGACCCGCAGCGGCACGCGCCCGGCGCTGGTCTCCACGGCGAGGTCGATCACTGCCAGTCCCGACACCGGGTGGCGCGCGGGTGTTGCTGCGCTGGCCGTGTCCGGCACCTGCGCACGGGCGGTCGCACCGTCGCTGGCCGAACAGGCCGCCAGCAGCGCCGCAGCCGCCATCATCACAAATTTCACCACAATTTCCTGTCCCACTACGCGTCGTATCCCTCGTCGCCTTCCGCCTCGCCGATCCATTCCTCGACATCGTCGATACTTTCCGCATTGAGGATGAACCGGGCATGGGTGTGCGAATGGCCTGCCCGCAGCATCGCCGCAATCGCTTTTTCCTGAGCCGTGCGCGCGGCGAGCGGATCGGGGCCGTCCTCTGTCTCGCTCGCGAAGGGTCCGATCCGCCGCTTCCTCGCCATCAGCGCGGCGGCGCGGCGGCTGGCGGCCTCGCCCGGCGCGTGGGCGGTGCGCAGGCCCTCGTCCACCCCGGCATGACGCAGCGACTGGTCGACCCGCCGCGCGCCGTATCCCTTGGCCCCCAGATCCCGCGCCCGCGCCTGGGCATAGGCATCATCGTCCACGTAACCCAGTTCGACCAGCCGGGCGACCAGCGCCGCAATGTCGATCGGCGGGGTCTCGTCATCCTCGCCCTGCGCCTGCCCCTGCCCCTGCGCCTGACCGCGCTCGCGCAGCTTGCGCACGAGGTAAGCTTCGAGCCGGGTAGCGGTGGTGGCAAAACGCGCCGCGTAGGACAGCGCCAGATCGCGCAGACGCGTCTCGTCCAGCGGCGGTTTGACCCGCCCTGGCCGGGCCTTTTCGCTACGGTATCCGCTACCGCGCGATGACGAATTCGCTTTACGTGAAACCATTTCGCCTTATTCGTGCCACTTTCCTTATCATATGCGCATTCAGGATCGTACCGGGTTCATGCCCGGTATACTGGGGACATGCCAAGACGCGCTTCGCTTTTCTATAATGAGCGCGCTGCAAACGACGGGTATCGCACCAAGACATGACCGACGCCGTTTTGACGCCGACGCCGAATGATTGCGAATTGCCGCGCATCCGCGCCCAGTTTGCGACCTTCAACGACGCGATCGACTACGCCGCCCGCAGCCGGAAGGGTCTCAACTTCCATGATATGCGGGGGGAGCTGGCCTGCGTCTATCCCTATTCGCAAATGCGCGAGGATGCGCAAGCGATGGCCCGGCGGCTGGTGGCAGCCGGCATCGGGCGCGAAGACCGGGTGGCCCTGATCGCCGAAACCGGACCGGATTTTGCAGCCCTGTTCTGCGCCTGCATCTATGCCGGGGCCTGGCCGGTGCCGCTGCCGCTGCCCACCACCTTCGGCGGCAAGGAAAATTATATCGACCAGCTGGCAGTGCAATTGCACAGCTGCGATCCCAAGCTGCTGCTGTTTCCCGAAGAGATCGCCGAAATGGCCAGCGCGGCGGCTGCCCGGCAGGGCTGCGCATCGGAAAGCTGGCAGGATTTCGGCCAGCGTACCGCGCCCGCCACCGACCTGCCGCAAGCCGACCCCGAAGATATCTGCTACCTGCAATATTCGTCGGGATCGACGCGCTTTCCGACCGGCGTTGCGGTGACCCACAAGGCGCTGCTGCACAACCTGTACGGCCATGCCGAAACGATGGATCTGGGCGGCAACGACCGCTGCGTCAGCTGGCTGCCGTGGTATCACGACATGGGTCTGGTCGGCTGCTTCCTGTCGCTGATAGCCAATCAGGTGTCGGCCGATTACATCAAGCCCGATGCCTTCGCGCGCCGCCCGCTGGCGTGGCTCGACATGATCAGCCGCAATCCGGGCCACACGCTGTCCTATTCGCCGACCTTCGGTTACGACATCTGCGCGCGCCGCATTTCGAGCCAGAGCCAGGTGGCCGAACGCTTCGACCTGTCGCGCTGGCGGGTGGCGGGCAACGGGGCGGACATGATCCGGCCCGACGTGATGCAGAATTTTGTCAACGCCTTTGCGCCCGCAGGCTTCCGCGCTGCGGCCTTCACACCCTCCTATGGCCTCGCCGAGGCGGTGCTGGGAGTGACGGTGATGCCGCAGGGCGAAGGCATCCGGGTCGAGCTGGTTGAGGAGGAACGCCTGTCGGGCGCTCCCCGTGATCTTTCCCGTCCTGCCCGCTACCGCGCAATCGTCAATTGCGGCAAGCCGTTGCCCGACATGGAAGTCGTGATCCGCACCGAAGACGGGCGCGAGCGCGGCGATCACCAGATCGGCAAGGTGTGGTGCCGCGGCCCGAGCGTGATGCATTCCTATTTCCGCAACCCCGAAGCGACGGAGGCCTGCCTCGTACCCGGCGACGAGGCAGGCAAGGGCGCCTGGCTCGACACCGGCGACATGGGCTATACCGCCAAGGGCTATCTGTTCATCGTCGGGCGGGCGAAAGACATGATCATCATCAACGGCAAGAACCACTGGCCGCAGGATATCGAATGGGCGGTGGAACAATTGCCCGGCTTCAATCACGGCGATGTCGCGGCGTTTTCCTATGAACTGGAAAACGGCGAGGAAGCGCCTGCCGTGCTGGTCCATTGCCGGGTGTCGGACCCGGCCGAGCGGCTCAAGCTGCGCGAACAGATCGCCGACAAGGTGCGTTCGGTCACCGGGATGAGCTGCATCGTCGAACTGGTGCCGCCGCGCACCCTGCCGCGCACGTCGTCGGGCAAACTCAGCCGCGCCAAGGCCAAGAAGCTGTACCTCGCCGGAGAGATCGTGCCGATCCAGCTGGCGGCGTAAGCGTCATCATTAAGGGGGAGCGGCGTGCAGCACCGCCCCCTCTCGCCGCTTTACTGCGCCTTCGCCGGGAGCGAGTCGGCGATTTCGCGGGGGGCATCCATCACGAACTGTTCCATCGTGCCGAGCACGATCGGATCGTAGACTTCGT
>DAIQNP010000224.1:0-4784 GCA_036788335.1 Erythrobacter sp. | reverse complement strand
GGTCGCCTCGATCGTCCCGTCATCGCGGAGAACCATCGACGCCTTGCTGGAACGGGTCGACTGGGATCGGTGCAGCCTGTTTGTGGAATATGGCCCCGGCGTCGGCACCTTCACCGCCCACATCCTCGACCGCCTGCCGGCCCACGGCAAGCTTCTGGTGATCGATACCAATGCGCGCTTCATCGACTACCTCAGGCAATCCTTCGATGACGAGCGGTTGGACGCGGTCCTCGGCTCGGCCGCGGATGTCGCCAGGTTCGTGCAGGAGGCCGGGCACGACAAGGCCGATTACATCCTTTCGGGCCTGCCGTTCTCCGCCCTGTCGGCCGATCAGGGGCGGGACATCGTCGAACGGTCGCATTCGGTTCTGCGCGAAGGCGGGGCCTTCCTGACCTACCAGTTCCGGGCCACCGCGCGCAGGCTGACAGAGCAGCGTTTTGGCAAGGTGGATACGGGCCTCGCGCTGCTGAATGTCCCGCCCTGCCTGCTGACGTGGGGCTGGAAGACATCTCCCGCAGGCCGGCCGGCCGATGCTGCCGGTCCGGCCTTGATCCGGCACCCTGCGCAATAGGCGGGCGCGACCCGGCCTGCCTTGCGGCCCTATCTGGCGAACAATTGTCCCGCGTCGGCAAAGGCCTTGAATTCGAGCGCGTTGCCTGACGGATCGCGCAGGAACATGGTCGCCTGTTCGCCCGGCTGGCCCTTGAAGCGGATGGTCGGTGCGATCACGAAGTCGGCGCCGCCGTCGCTCAGGCGCTGCGCCAGCGCTTCCCATTGCTCCATTGCCAGCACCAGCCCGAAATGCGGCACGGGGACGCCGTGACCGTCGACATGGTTGCTGGCGCGGTCTCCGGCCTGACCCGGCGCAAGGTGGGCGACGATCTGGTGGCCGTGGAAGTCGAAGTCGATCCACGCGTCGCTCGACCGCCCTTCGCCGCAGCCCATCACCCCGCCATAAAAGGCGCGCGCGGCGGCAAGGTCGTCGACGGGAAAGGCGAGGTGGAAGGGGGGCAGGCTCATCCATCCGGCATAGCGCGGGCCGGTGGGAGGTGGAAACGGTTTTCCTACTCCGGCGCGATCTGCCAGCCGCGTTGCCGCCATGCCACGCCCACACTTCCGCTCCACCATGCGCCCCATCAGCCGGGAAGAGTTTGCGCTCCTGCTCGAACAGTTCAGGGCGGAGCGGATTTCGCGTTCTGGACAGTGTCTCAAGTGTCGCATCGTTCAGCGTCGACAGCGCCCGGATGAACGATTAGGGGGAGGGCCGGAACCAGCCCGGCAAGGTGGAGTGCGCGGCCCAATGAAGCTGATCATCGGCAACAAGAACTACTCGAGCTGGTCCCTGCGCGGCTGGCTCGCGATCAAGCAATCGGGCCTGCATTTCGACGAACTCACCGTGCCGCTGCTGGGCGAGGAGTGGGACCGGATGAAGCAGGACATGGGCGAGGTGCAGCCGTCATCCGGCAAAGTGCCAATCCTGTGGGACGGCGACGCGGTGATCTGGGACAGTCTGGCGATTCTGGAGCACCTTGCCGACAAGGTCGGGCGCGAGCGGTTCTGGCCCAAGGACGACGCCGCACGCGGCATGGCCCGGTCGATGGTCGCGGAGATGCATTCGGGCTATCAGAGCTTGCGCAACGATTTGCAGATGAACATCCGCCGCCGGGTGGAATTGCCGGGCCTGTCGGAGCCGACCAAGCACGATATCGTGCGTATCCTGACCCTGTGGGCCGAAGCCCGTGCGCGGCACGGCGGCGCGGGGCCCTATCTGTTCGGAACCTTTGGCGCGGCCGATATCTTCTATGCTCCGGTGGTGACGCGCTTCGTCACCTATGGCATTGGCGTGCCCGGATTTGCGCAGGCCTATATGCAGGCGATCTGGGAACATGACTGGATGCGCGAATGGATTGGCGCAGCTGAGGAAGAAGAATGGGTGATCGAGCAATACGAGCAGATCGCATGAAAGCCGCGCTGGCCGAGTTGCTGACGGTGCTTGCGCTCGGGCTGGCGCTGCTGCCCGCACCCGCACATGCCTGGGGCTTCTACGCGCATCAGCAGACCGCGAAAATCGCCGAGGCGAATGTCTCGCCCCAAGTGCGCGCCAAGATCGCGCGGCTGCTGCGGTCGGAGCAAGCGCTCGGCACGCCCGGTTGCCCGCTGGCCACCATCGAGGACGCCAGCGTCTGGCCCGATTGCGTGCGGGGCGAGGGCTGGCGCTGGGGTTACACCGCCGCATGGCATTACCGCACTGCACCGATCTGTCAGGCGTTCAACCCGCGCGCCAACTGCCCCGGCGGGTCCTGCGTCACCGCGCAGATCACCCGCGCGCACCGCATCCTCGCTGATGAAAGCCTGCCCGCCGCGATCCGGCTGGAGGCCTTCGCCTTCATGGTGCACTTTGCAGGCGACGTGCACATGCCGCTCCATTCGGGCGACAACGAGGATCGCGGCGGCAATGACCGAAAGGCGGCTTACGGAATCAAGCCGGGGCTGAACCTGCATTCCATCTGGGACGGCGCGCTGGCAGAGCGCGCGATCAGTGACCCGGCCGATCCTGTGGTGCGGCGTTACTCACCTGCCGAACGCGCCGACCTTACCGGCGGCACGCCCGACGACTGGGGCCGCGAAAGCTGGGAGATCGCGCGCAGCTTCGTCTACCCCACCGCCTTCGACACCGAGGATATTTGCGCCGCCCCGTTGCCGGACGAGACGGCGCTCAGTCAGGACGACATCGAGCGCGGGCTGCCGATCGCCCGGCGGCGGGTGCAGCAGGCGGGCCTCAGGATCGCGGACCTGCTGGAAAGCGCCTTTGCGCCGGGGCCGCTGGTGGTGTCGGATAGTGCGGGACGTTAGGGGACGGGTGCTAGGGCACCCGCTCGGTCGGATAGGGCGTGCCGTTCTTGCGGGCATAGCCATCGGGGCCGAACACCATGTCGATATCGGGATACTCGCCGCTGTCGGTCTCGCGCGCGCCCGCGCTGATGGCGACGAACACGCAAGGGGCGTCCGACCGGTTGTGCAGGCAGTGACCGTTCGCCTCGCCGGCGGGGAAGGCCAGCACGTCGCCGGGGCCGATCGGGGTCTCGCCCGCGTCGTCGATCAGCACCGCTTCGCCCGCCAGCATCACCACCAGCTCGTCCTGCCCGCGATGCCAGTGGCGCTGCGAGGAGAAGGCACCCGGCTCCAGCACCACGTGGCTCGCACCCATCTGCTTAAGGCGACCGGGCGGCGCGAGACGACGATACCAGCGCCCCGCCACCGCCGCGTCATAAGGGGCCGGGTAACCGGTCGCATTGGTCTGGGGAATGGCGTCAAGTTCAAGCTTGGGCATTGCCGGGAACTCCTGCTAGGCAGGGCGGAATGACCGATCCGCTCGTCCTTGCCAAGCGCCTGATCGCCGCGCGATCCGTGACGCCTGCGACCGGCGCGGTGTTCGATGAACTGGAAGCGATGCTCGCCCCGCTGGGGTTCGCGGTCCACCGCTTCACCCGCGGCGAAGGGCCGGTCGGTTCGGACGAAGCGCCGGTCGAGAACCTGTTCGCGCTGCGCGCCGGGTCGCCGGGATCGCGCCACCTGGCCTTTGCCGGGCATCTCGACGTGGTGCCGCCGGGGGAGGGGTGGGACAGCGACCCCTTCGTGCCGGAGGAGCGCGGCGACCTGCTGCACGGGCGCGGCGCGGTCGACATGAAGGGCGCGATCGCCGCGATGGTCGCCGCCGTTGCCGATGTGCCGGCCGAAGCGGGCACGATCAGCTTCATCATCACTGGCGACGAGGAAGGCCCCGCGCTCCACGGCACCCGCGCACTGATCGACTACATGCACGCCGAAGGCCACCAGCCCGACCTGTGCCTTGTCGGGGAGCCGACTTCGGTTTCCCGGCTGGGTGACATGGTGAAGATCGGGCGGCGCGGTTCGGTCAACATCTTCATCACTGTCGACGGCACCCAAGGCCATGTTGCCTACCCCCACCTCGCCGACAACCCGCTGCCGCGGCTGGTGGCGATCCTGGCGGAACTGGATTCGCTGACGCTGGATACCGGCAACAGGTGGTTCCAGGCTTCCAATCTCGAAATCACCGAGATCACCGCGCCCAACCGCGCGCACAACGTGATCCCCGCCGCCGGGACTGCGCGCATCTCGATCCGGTTCAACGACCTCCACACCGGCCACAGCCTGTCCGAACGGGTCATGGCAATCGCCGAAAAGCACGGCGGCCGGGCGCGGCCGGTGATTTCGGGCGAACCCTTTCTGACCAAGCCGGGAGCCTTCTCGGCGCTGGTGGCAGCGGCGGTGGAGGCCGAAACCGGCATCGCGCCCGAACTCAGCACCACCGGCGGCACGTCCGATGCGCGGTTCCTGCGTAGCGTGTGCCCGGTGATCGAATTCGGCCTGTGCAACGCCACCATGCACAAGCGCGACGAGGCCGTCGCCATCCCCGATCTGGCCGCACTGGCCCGCATCTATGCTCGCATCGCACGCGCCGCACTGGCGCTGGAAGAAGGATAGGATCTTGGGCTTCTGGCTGCGCATCCCGCTGTGGCAACGCGTTATCGCGGCGCTGGTCCTCGGCATCATTGTCGGGCGGCTGTGGGGGCCGGAGGCGGAAAGCATCAAGATCATCGGCGACGTGTTCGTCGCCTTCATCAAGATGTTGGTCGTGCCGCTGATCTTCTTCAGCCTGGTGGCAGGCGTGGCCAGCATCGGCGATCTGCGCAAGCTGGGTTCCGTGGGCTGGCGGGCGATGCTGCTGTTCGTGGTGACCGGGCAGATGGCGGTGTGGCTGG
>DAIQNP010000223.1:0-4810 GCA_036788335.1 Erythrobacter sp. | reverse complement strand
TGTTCTGGATCGACAACACGATCGAGAAGGTGGAGGGGATGCGCCCCTACACCCCCTTGGAACAGGCGGGCCGCGACATCTATGTGCGCGAAGGCTGCTACCTGTGCCACAGCCAGATGATCCGCCCCTTCCGGGACGAGGTCGAACGCTATGGCCATTACAGCCTCGCCGCCGAAAGCATGTACGATCACCCGTTCCAGTGGGGATCGAAGCGCACCGGGCCGGACCTGGCGCGGGTGGGCGGCAAGTATTCGGATGATTGGCACGTCCAGCACCTCAAGGCCCCGCGCTCGGTGGTGCCGGAAAGCATCATGCCGAACTACAGCTTCCTGGCCGAAACGCTGGTCAACGTCCCCGATCCGGCCGCCAACCTGACCGCGCTGCGGCGCGTCGGCGTGCCTTACACCGACAAGGACATCGAACTGGCCGCCAACGACCTGATCGCGCAGGCCGATCCCGATGCCGACGCGGGCGATCTGGCGGAGCGCTATCCCAAGGCGCAGATCCGCGATTACGACGGCGATCCCACCCGCGTGACCGAGATGGATGCGCTGGTCGCCTATCTCCAGATGCTCGGCACGCTGGTCGATGTGAACAGCGCGGCTGCGCAAGAGGAGTTGAGCGGGGAGAAGGGCCGGTGAGCTTTTACGAAACCCTGCGCCACTTCGCCGATTCCTACGGTCTTGTGGTGATCTTCGCGCTCTACCTGCTGTTGTGCCTGTGGCACTTCCTCCCCTCGGCAAGGGGGCATGTCGAGGCGGCCAAGAACTCGATTTTCAAGGATGACGATGATGGGCAGTGACAAAAAGCGCATCGACGAGCCGACCGGTACCGAAACCGTCGGCCACGAATGGGACGGGATCGAGGAACTCAACACCCCGCTGCCGCGCTGGTGGCTGTGGACCTTCTATGCCACGATCGCCTGGGCGGCGGTCTATGTCGTGCTCTATCCCGCCTGGCCGATGATCGACCGGGCAACTGCGGGCACGCTCGGCTGGTCGAGCCGCGGCGATCTCGCCAAGGAAATGAGCGCCGCCGACATGGCGCGGCAGACCATATTCCAGCAGATCGCCGTAACCGATATCGAGAAACTCCCCGCCTCGCCCAAACTGATGGCGCAGGCGATTGCCGGGGGCTCGGCGGCGTTCAAGGTCAACTGCGTGCAGTGCCACGGCGCGGGCGCGGCGGGGTATCAGGAATACGGCTACCCCAACCTCAACGACAATGACTGGATCTGGGGCGGCACGCTGACCGACATCGAATACACGCTCAACCACGGCATCCGCTGGGAAGGCGACGATGCGACCCGCGCCAATTACATGCCCGCCTTCGAAGGGCTGTTCGATGCAGCCCAGCTGGGCGCGGTCACCAACCATGTCCTCTCCCTGAGCGGAAAGGCCAAAAGCAGCCCCGAAGGCGCGGCGCTCTATACCGACAACTGCGCCGCCTGCCACGGCGAGGCCGGTGCGGGCCTGCCCGAATTGGGCGCGCCTGCGCTGAACGATGCGATCTGGCTCTATGGCGGCAGCGAGGCAGCGGTGAAGAAGCAGATCCTCGCCCCGCGCCACGGCGTCATGCCCGCATGGAAGGACCGGCTCGACCCGGTGACGATCAAGATGCTGGCGGCCTACGTGCACTCGCGCGGCGGCGGGCAGAAGGCCGCTCCGGCCCAGCCCGATACCGAGCCGATGAGCGATGTCGCCGAAGTGGCCAAGGACGAAGACGATGGCTGACCCCGAAGAGATCGAGCGCCCCGCCCCCAAGGCAGACAAGCCCCGCGACTGGAGCGGCGCGCTCGGCTCTGCGGCCCCGCAAGCGTCCCCCACCAAGGCGGACAGCGACGATCACGATCTTCTGCGTTCGGATCTCTACGTCGCCAGCAAGACCGTCCACAACAAGCGCGTCGACGGCGCGTTCCGGCGGTTCAAGTGGCTGGTGATGGTGGTCACGCTGGCGATCTACTACATCACCCCGTGGATCCGCTGGGATCGCGGGCCTTACGCCCCCGATCAGGCGGTGCTGATCGATCTCGACCACCGCCGCTTCTACATGTTCGATATCGAGATCTGGCCGCACGAATTCTACTTCGTTGCCGGGATGCTGATCATGGCGGGCATCGGGCTGTTCCTGGTCACCACCGCCGTGGGCCGGGCATGGTGCGGCTACGCCTGCCCGCAAACGGTGTGGACTGACCTGTTCCAGCATATCGACCGCCTGTTCGACGGCGACCGCAACGCCCGCGCCCGGCTCGACAAGGCGCCGTGGGGACCGTCGAAAATCGCCCGGCGCTCCGGCAAGTGGGCGGTCTACCTGCTCATCAGCATGGCGACCGGCGGTGCGTGGATCCTCTATTTCGCCGACGCCCCGACGCTGACGCGCGAATTCTTCACCGGCGAGGCCGCACTGGTCGCCTATGCGACCGTCGGCATCCTGACCGGCACCACCTTCTGGCTCGGCGGGTTCATGCGCGAACAGGTGTGCATCTACATGTGCCCCTGGCCGCGCATCCAGACCGCGATGCTCGACGAGAAATCGCTGATCGTCACCTACAAGGACTGGCGCGGCGAACAGCGGGGCAGCGTCAAGAAAGCCGCCAAGAACCCCGATGCCTACGGCGACTGCATCGATTGCCTGCAATGCATCGCAGTCTGCCCTACGGGCATCGACATCCGCGAAGGCCAGCAAATCGGCTGCATCACCTGCGGGCTGTGCATCGACGCCTGCGACAAGGTGATGGCAGAGGTCGGCCGCCCGCGCGGGTTGATCGACTACGCCACACTCGAACAATGCGAGGCCGAGGCAGCCGGTGCGCCCGCGACACCGGCATGGAAAGCGCTTCTGCGCCCGCGCATATTCATCTATCTGGGGGCATGGTCCGCGATCGGCGGCGCCATGCTGTTCGCGCTCGGGACCCGCACGCACACCGACCTTACCGTATCGCCCGACCGTAACCCGCCCTACATGCTGATGAAGGACGGATCGGTCCGCAACGCCTACACGCTGCGCCTGCGCAACATGGAATCGCGCCCGCGTGACATGGAGGTGGCCTTGGTCGGCCTGCCGCAAGGCGCGGTGATGTGGACCGAGGCAGTGAGCATGGAGAACGCCGCGCCGCAGCTGGTGATCCCGGTGCCTGCCAACGAAACCAGAGTATTGCGCGCCTATGTCATGCTGCCGCCGAACGCCGATGCCAATGCGGCGAGCGATGGCTTCACCTTCCGCCTGACCAGCCTCGACGAACAGCGCGAGCAGGATCTGGCCGAGACAACCTTTGCCATGCCGGGGAACGAATGATGACGAGCCAATCGAAATGACCAGCAAGTCGAAACCCGGCACCTTCACCGGCCGGCACATGGCGATGATCTTCGTCGGCGGGTTCTCCATCGTGATCGCGGTCAACCTGTTCATGGCCTACAACGCGGTTGGCGGGTTCCACGGCACCGTGGTCGACAATTCCTATGTCGCCAGCCAGAAATACAACGGCTGGCTGGCCAAGGCCGAGGCATCGAAAGCGCTCGGCTGGCAGGTCATACCCCAGCGCCGCGCCGACGGACGGGTGGTGCTGGAAACCCACGGCCTGCCCGATGGCGCGACCATCACGGTCGAGGCGGAACGTCCGCTCGGCGAGCGCGAAACCCTCCGTCTCAGCTTTGCGCCGCAGGGCGAAGGCCGCTGGCTTTCGAACGAGGCGCTGGCCGAAGGGCGCTGGCAACTGCGCATGGCGGTTGCCGCGCCGGGGCAGGAATGGGCCGGGGAAAGCGAACTCCGGTGAACGCACCTGTTGCCCTCCTCCCCGAGAATGATCGCCCGCTGACCTCGACCCGTTTCACCGTGCCCGGAATGAAGTGCGCCGGGTGCATCGGCAAGATCGAGCGCGAATTGCCCAAGGTTCCCGGCATTGCCGCCGCGCGCGCCAATTTCTCGGCCAAGCGGGTGGCGATCAGCCATGACCCCGCGCTCGGCGAAGACGCGCTGACAGCCGCGCTGCTGGCGCTGGGCTTCGAAGCGCAGCCGGTCGCCGACAATCCGATGGGCGTGGAAGATGGCGAACGCAAACGCCTGACCCGCGCATTGGGCGTCGCGGGCTTCGGGATGATGAACGTGATGCTGCTGTCGGTCAGCATCTGGTCGGGCGCCGACGGGGCGACGCGCGAGCTGTTCCACTGGCTCTCGGCGCTGATCGCCATGCCGGTAATCGCCTATTCGGGTCGCCCGTTCTTCGCGAGCGCCTGGATGGCGCTGAGCCACCGCCGCACCAACATGGACGTGCCGATCAGCATCGGCGTGATCCTGGCGACTTGCCTCAGCCTGTACGAGACCATCACCGGCGGCGGGCATGCCTACTTCGACAGCGCGGTGATGCTGTTGTTCTTCCTGCTCGCCGGACGCGTGCTCGATGCGGTGATGCGCGACCGGACGCGGGCCGGGATCGGCGCGCTGCTCGGGCGGATGGGCAAGAGCGCCAGCGTGATCGGGCCGGATGGCAGCACGCAGCGCGTCCCCGCTGCGTCGCTCGAACCCGGAATGCTGGTACTGGTCGCCGCCGGAGAGGCGCTTGCCGCCGATGGTGCGGTCGAGGACGGGTTGAGCGCAATCGATAACGCCATGCTCACCGGCGAAAGCGCGCCCGAACCGGTGGGGCCGGGCAGCGTGGTGCACGCCGGGACGATCAACCTTTCCGCCCCCTTGCGCATCCGCTTGACCCGCGTGGCCGAGGATACCGCGATTGCCGAAATCGCCCGCCTGATGGACGAGGCCGGGCAATCGCGCAGCACCTATGTCCGCATCGCCGACCGCGCCAGCCGCCTTT
>DAIQNP010000222.1:0-4827 GCA_036788335.1 Erythrobacter sp. | reverse complement strand
ACGCTGGAGCAGGCGGGGAGCTATGTCCTGAACCTCGGCACGATTGCGCGCTGCCTGTTCACCACCTTGCAGATCGCGCCGGGACGGACGCTGTTTGTCGAAGGCGCGGCGACGGGGACGGGGCTGGATGCGCTCAGGTCGTCGGTGCGGACCGGCTTGCAGGTCACCGGGCTGGTGTCGTCCGAGGAACGCGCCGATTTCATCACCACCGTGCAAGGCGCGGTCGGGGCGATCAACCGCAAGGATGCGCGCTTTGCCGATCTTTACAGCGTGGTCCCGGAAGACGCTGCCGAGGCGCAGGCATGGGAAGCCGCAGGCGCCCCGCTGGTCGAGGAATACAAGGCGCTGAACGGCGGCAAGCTGGCCGACTACGTGGTCAGCCACGCGGGCGAAACGGCCTTCCCGCGCAGCTTCCAACTGCTGGCAGAAGGCGGCACGCTGGCGTTCTACGGCGCCTCGTCGGGCTACCACTTCAGCTTCA
The DNA here is from genome assembly GCA_036788335.1 of Erythrobacter sp. Lineage (GTDB taxonomy): Bacteria > Pseudomonadota > Alphaproteobacteria > Sphingomonadales > Sphingomonadaceae > Erythrobacter. Next base: position 4,346 of record DAIQNP010000222.1, on the reverse strand, counting down.
TGGGCAAGCCGGGGACGGCCAGCCCCGAAGACATGCTCCGCCGCGCCGCGCTCAGGGGTGGGGAGGCGGTGCTGATATACTACGGGCCGGGCAGCACGGAGCTGCTCGACGAGACGGGCCTTGCCATGATCGAGGCCGCCCGCCGCTTCAACGCCCGCAGCGTGATCGCCACCACGACAGACGGCCAGCGTGAATTCCTGCAATCGCTGGGGCTGGAGGATGCGATCGAGGGCATTGTCAGCCTCGAAGCGATCCGCCGGCGCGAAGGCGCGAATTTCCTGTGGCCCGACACCATGCCGCGCTTGCCCGATGCCAAGGCCGATATCGAAGTTTTCAAGGCGGCAGTGCGCGATTATCAGGACCGGGTGATGAAGCCGTTTGGTTCGGCGGTCGGCAAGATTCTGCGCTCCGCCGACAACCCGCGCGGCAACCCTGATCTGGTATTCGAACGCAGCGGGCAGGACACGCTCGGCATTTCGACTTCGCTGGTAAAGCCCTTCACCGGGCGCGTGATCTTTGCCGAGGATCTGGCAGGCTCGCGCTTCACCTTCTACGCCCCGCAGGTCTGGACCCGGCAGCGCCGCATCCTGATGCCGACCGCCAGCATCTTCGGCACGCACCTGTGCAATGCCTATGAAGTTGCGCGGATGAACGACATGATCGCCGCAGGCCTGCTCGAAGTGACCGAGCCGCAGGTGGTCGCATGGGACGAATTGCCCGAAGCGCATCAGGCGATGTGGGAGAACCGGCACACCGGATCGACCTATGTGGTCAACCACGCCCTGCCCGAACTGGGCCTGCGAAGCCGCGATGCGCTGCTCGAGGCATGGGCCGCGCAAGGCTCAGGGGAACCGGAACGTTGACGCGCGCATTGCGATAATTGAAACGTTCTTGGCTCTCCTCCCCAGGGTTTGAACGAAACGCGAAGCGAAGCGCGACTTCGCCGTAATCTTGTGAGGAGAGTCCTATGGCAAAGTCGAAGGTCGTTGCTGCATCGCCCGCTCTGCAAGGCGATATTCCGGGGCGCCTTGCCGGGAAGATCGCCGTCGTTACCGGCGCGGCGGGCAATCTCGGCGGGCATATCACCGCGCATTACCTTGCCGAAGGCGCGACCGTGGTGATGACCGGCCGCACGCCCGATCGCACCGCCGCCGCCGCTGCCGCGCTGGTCGAGGCGACCGGAGCCGATCCTGCGCGGGTGGCCACCGTGGCCCTCGACGGCGGCGACATCGCCTTGGTCCGGGCCGCCATCGCGGAAGTGGTCGAAAAATTCGGGCGGATCGACATCCTCGTCAACAACGCCGGGAGCGCCGGGCCCAAGCAGCCGATCGAGAACCTGCCGCTCTGCGCCGAAGAGCTTGCCGCTTTGCAAAAGCAGGGCAGCGCCGACAGCGAAACCGTGGCCGACGCGCTGCGCAACATCTTCGGGGTCGCGGTCAATGTCGCGCGCATCGCTGCGCCGCACATCCCCGAGGGCGGGTCGATCATCAACGTCTCGACCATCTTCAGCCGCACGCCGTACTACGCCCGCGCTGCTTACGTGGTGCCCAAGGCGGCGATGAATGCGTGGAGCCGGGAATTGTCACTCGAACTCGGACCCAAGGGCATCCGGGTCAATCTCGTCTATCCCGGCCCGATCGAAAGCGAGCGCATCCGCACCGTGTTCGCGGCAATGGATAGCGCCCGCGGCGACGAGGCCGGCACCACCGCCACACAGTTCTTTGACATGATGAGCCTCGAACGCGCCACCGGGGGCAACGCGCGTGCGAAAACCTTTCCCACGCCCACTGACATCGCCACCACCTGCGTCTTCCTCGGCAGCGACGAGAGCGCAGCCTATAACGGCCATGATTTCGAGGTCACCCACGGCATGACCGTGCGCAAGGAGGAGCGCGCCACCTATCTTGCCCGGCCCACGATGCGCTCGATGGACGGCACGGGATTGGCCGTGCTGATCGCAGCGGGCGACAATTTCGAAGAGGCGCTCGACATCGCGCAGGTGCAATTGGCCTGCGGGGCCGAGGTGGTGCTCGGCCTGCCCCGCGCCGCCGACGTCGCCATCGCGGAGAAGCGCTGCAAGGCGCTGGGGGTGAGCGACAAGCTCGCCATCATCCGCTTCAACCGCAAGGACGCAGGCGCGATGGAAGCCGCGCTGGAGGATTACACCAAGGTCGGCACGCCGGTCAGCGGCGCCTTGTTCCTGCCGATGCTGGGCGCGGACGAATTGTCGGGCGCGCTGACCGAGGCTGACGATTCGGTGATCGAGGCGCTGATGGACGCTGAACTGGCGGGCAATATGGCGCTCGCCCGCACATTGAGCCGCTACTGGAAACGCCACGACAACCTGCTGCAACCGCCGCGCTTCGTCTTCGTCAGCCATGCCAGCGACGGCAAGGGCGATGTCTATGCCCATATCCTGCGCGCCGCGACCGAACAACTGATCCGCATCTGGCGCGACGAATCCGCGATCGACACCGCCCACGGCCGCCGCCGTCAAGCGGAGTGGGGCAACCAGATCGTGCGCTTCACCAATACCGAAGCCGAGAACATCCGCTTCACCGCCGGCCACGCCGCGCGCATCCTGCTGAAGGAAAGCAAGCTCGGCGAGATCACGCTCTACGTGCCTGCCAATATCGGCGAGGCGACCGGCGCGAGGAAGGCGATGCCGGGCTTCTCGGAAAACATCACCGGGCTGCATCTGGGCAAGGTCGCGCTGATCACCGGCGGGTCGGCCGGGATCGGCGGGCAGGTGGCGCGGCTGCTGGCGCTGGCGGGCGGCAAGGTGATGATGGTCGCCCGCCGCGAAAGCGAACTCGCCGTGGCGCGCGCGCGGATCGTCAGCGAGCTGGAGGATATCGGGTTTGCCGGGGTCGAGCGCCGGGTGCAGACGCTTGCCAATGTCGATGTGAGCAACTTCGACAGCCTGAAAGGCGCGGTCGATGCGACGCTGAAAGCCTTCGGGCGGATCGACTACCTGATCAACAACGCAGGCGTCGCCGGCGCGGAGGACATGGTGGTCGACATGGGGGTGGATGCCTGGAACTACACCCTCGATGCCAACCTGGTGTCCAACTACTTCCTGATGCACCACGTCGTGCCGCTGATGAAGGCGCAAGGATCGGGCTATATCCTCAATGTCTCGTCCTATTTCGGCGGCGAGAAATACCTCGCGGTCGCCTACCCCAACCGCGCCGATTACGCGGTCAGCAAGTCCGGGCAGCGGGCGATGGTTGAAAGCATGGCGCGCTATCTCGGCCCGGAAGTGCAGTTCAACGCCATCGCGCCCGGCCCGGTCGATGGCGACCGCCTGTCGGGCACCGGCGGCAAGCCCGGACTGTTCGAGCGGCGCGGCAAGCTGATCCTCGAAAACAAGCGGCTGAACGCGGTTCACGCCGCCAGCATCAAGGCGCTGCGGCGCGGGGTGCGGGTCGAGGCGCTGCTGGCGCGGCTGGCGCGCAACGACACCGTCAAGATGAGCCACGACACCAACAATCCGCGCGAATTGCGCGATCTGGCGCTGGCCTGCGCGCGCGAGGGCGACGGGACGTGCAGCTGGGACCAGTACCTGCTGACCCCCGCCATCGCTGCCGCGCTGGTCTCACGCCTGCGCCAGGGCGGCTATTTCCTCGACGCGCCCGAATGGGCCGAGCGCCCCGCCACGGCCGAGGCCGACGCCGACTGGCTGCTGCGCGCCCCGCCCGAGGACGCGCCCTTCCTCCCCGCCGACCGGATTGCGGCCGAGGCCGACAAGGTCGGCACCGGGGTGTTGTCCAAGCTCTATCTCGGCAAGATGCCGACCGAGATCGACGTGGCGCAGGCGACCGTGTTCTTCCTCGCCGACCGCGCCGTCTCGGGCGAAACCTTCATGCCCTCGGGCGGGCTGTCGGTCGAACGCTCGACCACCGAGCGCGAGCTGTTTGGCTCGCCCAAGCAGGAACGGCTCGACCAGATGCGCGGGCGCACGGTGTGGATCATCGGTGAGCACCTCGCCGATTACCTTGCCGAAACCGCGCGCGCCTTCATCGAGGACTGCCACGTCGCCCGCGTGGTGCTGATCAGCCGCAGCGCCGACGGGTTCGACGCGATCAAGGCGCAGCTGGAGGGCGATTCCGCCGACGCGCTCACTTCGCTGGTGTGCGATGACGGCATCGAGGGCGCAATGGACGCGGCGATCCTGCAATGGGGCAAGCCGACCACGATCCTCTCCACCCCCTTTGCCGCGCTGCCGGGCAAGCTGTTCGACAGCGCCGACCCGCTGACCCCGGACGAATTCCGGCAGGTGGTGGCGGACAACCTCACCCACCATTTCCGCATCGCCCGGCGCGCCTCGCTCTATGATGATTGCC
>DAIQNP010000221.1:0-4848 GCA_036788335.1 Erythrobacter sp. | reverse complement strand
CCCGGTAACAGGGATCGGCGACTTGCGATGCATCGGTGCGGCTGAGGAGTTCGGACTTGGCGTAAGCCAGCTGGAAACCCAGTGTACCGGCAGCGCTTTCGTAGGTGGTCGAACCGAGCACCGAAAAGCCGGGCGACCATTCCTGCCGCAGATCGCCGTAATTTGCTTCGATCGTGCCGGCGATATGGGTGCCGCGTTTGTCGAGCGGCTTGCGGGTCACAAGATTGACCGTACCGGAAGGCCCCCCTTCGATCATATCGGCGGTGACGTTCTTGAACACCTCGACCCGGGCGAGCAATTCGGGCGAGACATCGTTGAAGCTGAGTTCGCGCCCGCCGGTTGCCGAGAAGATGTCGCGGCCATTCAGTTCGGACCGCGCAAACGGCAGCCCGCGGATGATCACGCCGGTGCCTTCGACCGAGAACCGGTCGGGATCCGTGGTCTTTTCAAACCGCCCGATGGTGATGCCGGGGATGCGCTGCAGCGTTTCGGCGACCGAGCGATCCGGAAGCGCGCCAATGTCTTCGGCCGTGACGGCATCGACGAAGGTGTCCGAATCGCGCTTGAGGTTCTGGGCCGATTGCAGCGAGGCGCGGAAGCCTGAGACGATGATTTCGCCCTCGACCGGATCGGCAGCGACCCCATCATCGGCTTCGGTGTCTTCGGCGTCCTGCGCCAGCGCGGGCGATGCCATTGCGGCGGACATGGCCAGCGCCGATGCGGTGCCAAGAGCGAAAATGCGGCGCGCAGGCGCCTTGCGAGCGTGTGTCATGAACCTCAAGCCTCCCCTTGCCCCGTGGCGTCTCGATGGCGACCACTGGGGTTGAATGCCCTATGAGTAACGCATCTTGGTAACGTTCTCAAGACTTGTAATCTTCAGTTCATATTGCATTCTGGCAACAGTCGGCCCAGCATGAGAGGCGCGACAAAAAGGCCCGGCAGCGACCGGCCGGGATCGAGGAACTGATGGCGATTCAAAGGATAATTATCGTTGGCGGGGGTACGGCGGGCTGGATGGCAGCGGCCGCGCTGTCGCGGCTGAAGGCCGGGCGCGATCTGGAAATCATGCTGATCGAGTCCGAAAGCATCGGCACGGTCGGGGTAGGTGAGGCAACGATTCCACCCTTCGTCGGCTTCAACCAGTTGATCGGCGTGGACGAAGCGGCGATGCTGGCCGAGGTCGGCGGCACCTTCAAGCTGGGCATCCGCTTCGAAAACTGGGGCAAGCTCGGCGACAGCTACATCCACCCGTTCGGTGCCTATGGCTACACGATGGGCGGCGTATCCTTCCACCATGTCTGGCACCGGCTGGCCAATGCCGGGGACAAGCGCCCGATCCAGGTCTTCAACCTCGAAACGATGGCCGCCTATTTCGGCAAGTTTGCCCGCACCGAGGATTACAGCCGCGACGATTTGCCGCCGGTCAATTACGCCTACCACCTCGATGCCGGACGCTATGCCGCCTTTCTGCGCCGGCTTGCCGAAGGGCGCGGCGTCGTCCGGCAGGAGGGCCGGGTCGCGGATGTGGCGCTGGACGGCGAGAGCGGCTTTGTCACCGAACTCGCGCTCGACGACGGGCGGCGGTTTGCGGGCGACCTGTTCATCGATTGCTCGGGCTTCCGCGGCCTGCTGATCGAACAGGCGCTCCATACCGGCTATGACGACTGGAGCCACTGGCTGCCCTGCAACCGCGCGGTCGCGCTGCCGTGCCTGCGCGAGGATGGCGGCCCGCCGCCGCCTTTCACCCGCGCCACCGCGCACCGCGCCGGGTGGCAGTGGCAGGTGCCACTCCAGCACCGCAACGGCAACGGCCACGTCTATTGCAGCGCCTATATGGAGGACAGCGAGGCGCTCGATATCCTGACCGGCAATATCGCAGGCCAGCCGCAGGCCGAGCCCAATTTCCTGCGCTTTGTCACCGGGCGGCGCAAGAAGTTCTGGAACGGCAACGTGGTCGCGCTGGGGCTGGCGGCGGGGTTCATGGAGCCGCTGGAATCGACTTCGATCCACCTGGTCAACACCGGGATCGACAAGCTGATCTCGCTGCTGTCCCTCGACGGGATCACCAAGGTGCAGGAGGACACCTTCAACCGTCTGACGGGGCGCGAATATGCCCGCATCCGCGACTTCCTGATCCTGCATTACAACGCCACGCAGCGCGACGATTCAGACTTCTGGAATTACGTCCGCACGATGGCGGTGCCCGACACGCTGACCGAGAAGGTCGAAATCTTCCGGGCCAACGGGCAGATCTTCCGCGAGGAGGACGAACTGTTCACCGAAACCAGCTGGGCGGCGGTCTTGATGGGGCAGGGCATCACGATGGGCGGCCACAATGCGATGGCCGATGCGCTCGAACCCGGCAAGACTGCCAGGGAGGTGGACGAGATGGAGAAGTCGATCCGCTATCTGGTCCAGCACATGCCCGCGCATGGCGATTACCTGGCGCGCTATTGCCCGGCGGCGGCCACCGCCTGAGCGGCAGCCGGCTACCGCTCCTCAATACCGCGCGCTGGCGATTTCGGCGCCTTCGGCCAGCGCTGCCAGCTTGGCCCAGACGATTTCGGGGTCGAGCGCATTGCTGCCTGCGTGGACCGAGAAACCGCAATCGACCCCGGCCATCACCCGCTCGGTGCCGAGCAGGTCGGCATAGCGCCCGATGCGCTGCGCGATCAGTTCGGGGTGCTCGATATAGGGGCTTTGCGGTTCGACCATGCCGGGGCACAGGATCTTGCCCTCGGGCAGGGGGTGATCGGCGAAGAAGGCGTATTCATGCGCGTGGCGCGGATTGGCGCCTTCGATCAGCACGGTCTGCGGCTTGGCGGTCCAGACGATGTCGGCGATCTCGCCCAGCGCCACGTCGCAGTGGTGCGGGCCGGGATAATTGCCCCAGCACAGGTGCATCCGCAATTGTTCGGCGGGGATGTTCTGCACCGCATGGTTGAGCGCGGCGATGTTCATGCCGATGCGCTTGCGGAAGTCTTCGCGACTGAGATGCGTGAACTGCACATGGCGGCCCATCGCCAGATCGGGGCAATCGACCTGCAAGGTGATCCCGGCCGCCGCGATGGTCTCGTATTCGTGCCGCAAGCCTTCGGCGAGTGCGAACACGTATTCCTCGTCGCTCGCATAGAACTGGTTGGGGAAGAACAGCGCGGTGACGCCCGGCGATGCGGCGGACATGAAGGTGGTATGGCCATCGGCCAGCCGCACCAGCCGGTCGGCATCGATGCGCGGCGCTTCCATGTCGATCACTTCGATCGGCGCGGTGCAGGCGGGGGCGGAGCGTTTGGCGCGGCCCTTGTTGCCGAACACCTGCGCCTTTGCGCCGGGGAAGGCTTCGAGGTCGGCGAATTCGTATTGCCCGGCCTCCCCGCCGAAGCCCGACAAGCGGTGCTTGATATAGGTGGCGTAGCTGGGCTTGGACTGCTCGCCGTCATTGACGATGCTCACCCCGGCTTCGATCTGGCGCTTGATGACATGGGCGGTGGCGGCTTCCACCGCCGCGTCGAAATCGGCTTCGGACACCGCCTCGCCGCCTTCGCGCGCGAACACCAGATCGAGCAGGGCTTCGGGGCGCGGCAGGCTGCCGACATGCGTGGTGAGGAAGCGGGTGCTCATGGGTCAGGCCTTTTGTGTGGGGTCTGCGCAGCCGCGCAGGAAGGTGCTCACCAGCGCATTGAACTGCGCCGGATTGTCGGCATTGGCGATATGGCCCGCGTCCGGCACCAGCGCGTGGCGGGCGTGCGGAGCGGCGGCGGCGAGGGCCGCGGCGCAGGCCTGCCGCCATGCTGTGTCATGCGCCCCGGTCATGGCGAGCAGCGGCATCGGCAGCGCGGCCAGCGCGGCGTGCGGCAGGTCCGGCGCGGTGGCGGGCACCATCAGGTCGCGCCCGGTATAATCGGCCAGCATCGCCGCCAGCAGGGCTTCCGCATCCGGCGAACAGGTGCGCATCAGCGGGTGCTGCTTCCAGTCGGCGCGCAGGGCAGCCATCTCGCCAGCCGCTGCCCACTGCCGGTAACGGTCGAGGTCGATCACTTCCTCGCGCGCGACCAGACCGGGAAGCGGCGCGCCCGACACCACCAGTCCGGTCAGCCGCGCACCGTAGGCCCGCGCAAAGTCCAGCGCCACCACCGCGCCGCGCGACAGGCCGAGCAGGGCGAAGCGGTCGAGCCCGAGCGCCTCGGCAATCGCCAGCACATCGTCCGCCTCGCGCGCCAGATCGGGCGGGGCGGTCGCGCGTCCGCAGCCGCGCCGGTCGGGCATGATCAGCCGGAACGCCCCGGCGAGTCCCGCCACCTGCGGCTGCCACATGCGGTGATCGAGCGTCCAGCCGTGGAGCAGGATCAGCGGCGCGCCCACGCCGGCCACGGCGACAGGCAGCGTGCCGCCGTGGACGGCAACCTCGCCAAGCTGCATGGGCGCGTCACCGTGCAAGGGGGCCGCCATCGTGCAATGTGCCCCCATGCCGATCGATCAGGCAGCTTCTTCGGCGCGGAACGGGTTGTTGTTGTGGTGCTGCCCGGCCAGCCAGCGCGCCAACTCCCCGTGCGCCGCGGCGCGGCGTCCGGCATCGAGCGGCGCCGCGCGCGGATCGTCATGGGTGAATTCGATGATCATGCCAATGGGATCGGTGACGTAGACCGAGCGGCAATAGCCGTGTTCGAGCACATAGGTGCGCGGTGCGGCGATCCCGGCGGCGGCAATCCGGCGTTCGAGTTCGACCTGCGCATCGGTATCGACATCGAGCGCGACGTGGATGAACGGGCTTGAAGGAAGTTCCGGCCCGAATTCGGCCTGATCATCCGGGTCGGCAAACTGGAAAAAGGCCAGCGCGCTGCCATCGGC
>DAIQNP010000220.1:0-4848 GCA_036788335.1 Erythrobacter sp. | reverse complement strand
TCCAGGCGGTAGGGCGCGGGGAAGGCATCGGTCGGGCAGGCGTCGAGACAGGCGCGGCAGCTGCCGCACTGGTCGCGGTGAGGTTCGGCAGGTTCCAAGTCCAAAGTCGTGTAGATCGCGCCGAGGAACAGCCAGCTGCCTTGCGCAGCACTGACGAGGTTGGTGTGCTTGCCCTGCCAGCCGATCCCGGCGGCTTCGCCCAGCGGCTTTTCCATCACCGGGGCGGTGTCGACGAACACCTTGACCTCGGCATCGGGCCGCTCGGCCACCAGCCAGCGGGCGAGCGCTTTCAGGCGCTTTTTCACAACATCATGATAGTCCTTGCCCTGCGCATAGACCGAAATCCGCGCGTGGCTGGACTCGGCTTCGAGCGCCAGCGGATCGTGCGCCGGGGCATAGCTCATGCCGAGCGCGATCACGCTGCGCGCCGCTGGCCACAGCCCTTGCGGCGAGCGGCGATGGTCGAGCCGCGCTTCCATCCACGCCATGCTGCCATGATGGCCTTCGCCCAGCCACGTCTCCAGCCGTCGGCTACGCAGCGGGTCCTCGCCCGCGCGGGCCACTCCGCAGGCGGCAAAGCCCAGCGCGCGCGCCTGATCGGCGATGCGTTCTGCCCAATTGCCAAGTCCTGCGGTGCTGTTAACCATGTTTGGAGATGCTCGCGTTTAATCTCAGGCCTTAACCCACGGAGCCATGCATATGGCGATAGGCGATCAATTCACGGCGGGCAATCGCACGGCGGCGGCGACAGTAACGGCGGCGGACCCGCGTCCGCTGGCGATCGAGGCGCGCGGGCTGGTCAAGAGCTTCGACGGCACCCGCGCGGTCGACGGGGTAGACATCAGCGTGCCTGAAGGTGCGATTTACGGCATTCTCGGCCCCAACGGGGCGGGCAAGACCACCACGCTGCGGATGCTGCTCGGCATCATCGACCCGGACGAAGGGGTTCGCCGCGTGTTCGGGCATGACCGACCGCACGATATCGGGCGCCTGATCGGCTACCTGCCGGAGGAACGCGGGCTCTATCCTTCGATGAAATGCGTCGAGGCGATCGCCTTCATGGGCGCGCTGCGCGGATTGTCGCTGAAGGAAGGGCGCAGCCGCGCTGGCGAACTGCTCGAACGCCACGGATTGGGCCATGCCGCCGACCGCCAGATCCGCCAGCTGTCCAAGGGCATGGCGCAGACCGTGCAACTGCTCGGCACGCTGGTGCATCGGCCTCGACTGGTGGTGCTGGACGAACCGTTTTCGGGTCTGGACGCGATCAATCAGGGCAAGCTTGAACTGATGATCCGCGCGCTGGCCGACGACGGGGTGACGGTGATTTTCTCGACCCACGTGATTCACCATGCCGAGCGCCTGTGCGAAGGGGTCGCGATCATCGCCGGGGGCAAGGTGCCTTACGCGGGCAGTGTCGAGGCGGCGCGTGACCGGATCCCGGCGCAGGTGCGGCTGGAGACGCGCGCGCGCGAAGGCGCTTGGCTCGCTGCGCTGCCCGATGAGACCCGCCGCAACGGCGATTTCTTCCAGTTCCCGCTGCCCGAAACCGGCGTCGAGCCGCTGCTGCGTCAGCTGATCGAAGGCGAGGCGGGAATCCTGTCGCTCTCGATCGAGCGCGCCGGGCTGCACGATGCTTTCGTCGCCATTGCGGGCGAGGCTGCCGCGCGCCAGCTTGAAGTCGATAATCAGGGGGACGGGATATGAGCGAGCCGGGCATGAGCGAGATCGTTTCCGCAATCCGCCCGCGCCTCTCCACGCTGGAGGCGGCCTGGGTGATCGCCCGGCGCGATTTCGTCGCGGTGCTGTTCAGCCGGGCCTTCCTGTTCTTCTTGCTCGGCCCGCTGTTCCCGGTGATCGTCGGCGGGCTGGCGGGCAGTATCGGCGGGCAGGTCCAGCGCGATGCGGTCAGCGTCGAGGTCGGGCTGGCGATGGCACCGGCGGACAATGCCGCGCTGCTCGCCGCGCGCGAACGACTCGCCCCGCAACTGGGCGCGGCCCTGCCGATGCTTGCGTCCGTGCCCGAGGCGGCCAGCGATCCCGGCTTCGATGCGCAGCGTTTCATGGAGGCGCGGCGCGGCAATTACGCCGCGATCCTGACCGGCACGCTGGCCGCGCCCCGGCTGGTGGGGACCGAAGGACAGGTCGCGCGCTGGCAAGGCCCGGTCGGGCTGCTGGCATCGGCCGCGCTTGATGCCGCGCCTGCCGATTTCCCCGAGGTGGGCACGCAGGTGGTCGCCACCAGCGCGGCGTCCGAACGTTCGACCCGCGTCCAGACCGCGCAGGCGGCGCAGATGCTGCTGTTCCTGCTGACCATGCTGCTGGCAGGCATGGTCCTGTCCAACCTGGTCGAGGAAAAGGCCAACAAGATCATCGAAATCCTCGCCGCCGCGATCCCGATGGACGCGGTGTTCATGGGCAAGCTGTTCGCGATGCTGGGCGTGTCCTTTGTCGGCATCATGGTGTGGGGCGGCGCGGCATGGGGTCTGTGGACCCTTGGCGGATCGGCGATCACCGGCGCCACCGGCTTCGACCTTGCCCGGCTGCCGGCCCCGGCGGTCGGCTGGCCGCTGTTCCTGACGTTGGGCGTGCTCTATTTCGCGATGGCCTATCTGCTGCTGGGCGCGCTGTTCCTGACGATCGGGGCGATGGCGAACACGGTGCGCGAGGTGCAGACCCTGTCGATGCCGGTCACCATGCTGCAACTGATGGTGTTCTTCCTTGCGGCCTTCACCATCAAGCAGCCGGGTTCGGGGCTGGAACTGGCAGCGATCGCCTTCCCGCTGTCCTCGCCCTTTGCCATGCTGGCACGCGCGGCGATGCAGGACAGCCTGTGGGTCCACGCCGCCGCGCTCGCCTGGCAGGGGCTGGCCGTGCTGCTGATCGTCAAGGGCGGATCGCTGTTGTTCCGCAAGCGGGTGATGAAATCGGGCAGCGCGGGCCGCGCCCCCCGTCGCCGCTTCCGCCGCGGGCAGCCGGTGGCCGAGCCTGCCGAATAGGTTCCGAATCGCAACCCACTATTGACATGGCTGTCAGTTGAGGCAGGATGCGATTCGGACATCGAACGGCCCGTCCAAGAGGCCGCGTGACGGGAGAGAGATATTGGCCACGATTGCCCCGCCGCCCGCCCCGCCGGGCCACCAGCGCCCCCAAGTGCGGCGCGAACCCGCCCCCTATGAGGCCTTGCAGGCACATTTCGCCGCGCACCCCGAAGAACGCCCCACGCACCCGCACAAGTGGGATGTCAGCCGGTCGGACATCTATTTCGAAGATCGCTGGCAGCCGATCTTCGCCGAGATGCGGGCCGCAGGTCCCCTGCACTACATCCCCGAAAGCCCGTTCGGCCCGTACTGGGCGGTGGTCGGCCACAAGGCGATCCAGCATATCGAGGCTTTGCCCGAAACCTTCTCGTCGAGCTGGGAATATGGCGGGATCACCATTCTCGAACGGATCAGCGACGAACAGGCTGCGGCCAGCGGGATCGTTTCGCGCGAATTGCCGATGTTCATCGCGATGGACCGCCCCCAGCACACCGGCCAGCGCCGCACCGTCGCGCCCAAATTCACGCCGAGCGCGGTGACCGACATGGAAGCCGAACTGCGTGCGCGCACCGGCGAACTGCTCGACCAGCTGCCGCGCGGCAAGGTGTTCGACTGGGTCGACACGGTCTCGATCGAGCTGACCACCGGGATGCTGGCGATCCTGTTCGGCTTCCCGTGGGAAGACCGCCGCCTGCTGACCTTCTGGTCGGACTGGTCGGGCGATACCGAGCTGGCCACCGTGCGCGAACTGGACGAGCTGCGCTGGGACATCCTTCAGGAGATGGCGGCCTATTTCCAGTCGCTGTGGGCCGAGCGCACGATGGATGCCGAGCCGGGCAATGATCTCATCTCGATGATGATCCACTCGCCCGCGATGAACCAGATGCGGCCCGAGGAATTCATGGGCAATCTGGTGCTGCTGATCGTCGGCGGGAACGACACCACCCGCAACACCATGAGCGGCATCATCCACGGGCTCGACAAGTTTCCCGACCAGCGCAAATTGTTCGAGGAACGGCCCGAACTGATCCCCAACGCGGTGCAGGAATGCCTGCGGATGCAGACCCCGCTCGCCCATATGCGCCGCACCTGCACCGAAGACACCGAAGTGTTCGGGCAGACCATCAGGAAGGGCGACAAGGTGGTGCTGTGGTACCTGTCGGCCAATCGCGACGAGGAGGTGTTCGCCGATCCCGACACGCTCGACATCACCCGCGAGAATGCGCGGCGGCATCTCGCCTTCGGCTACGGCATCCACCGCTGCGTCGGTGCGCGGCTGGCCGAATTGCAGTTGAAGGTGCTGCTGGAAGAAATGCACAAGCGCCGGATGCGGGTCCATGTCGCCGGCGATGTCGAGCGGGTGCGGGCCAACTTCGTGCACGGCTTCCGCAAGCTCGAAGTCGAGATCACCGCATTCTGAGGCGTGCGCGCCGGAATGAAACCTTCGGCGCGTTCCGGACGTATTCAGGCATGGACTGTCACGCCGACATCATGGAAACCCCGCCCATGTGCCTGCCTCGTCTCGACCGCCGCACCATGCTTGCCGCTGCCGGAATCGGCGCGGCTTTGCCGCTGGTCGCCGCTTGCGGCGCGGGCGAGGCGCAGGCCAAGAGCTTCCGCGTCACCAAGTCCGACACCGAATGGCGCCGCATCCTGACCCGCAAGCAGTATTACGTGCTGCGCGAGGCGGGGACCGAACGCGCCTTCACCTCGCCGCTCGACAAGGAGAAGCGCAAGGGCACCTTCGTCTGCGCAGGCTGCGGCAACCGGCTCTATGCCTCGGCGCACAAGTACGACAGCCGCACCGGCT
>DAIQNP010000219.1:0-4863 GCA_036788335.1 Erythrobacter sp. | reverse complement strand
GCGCGCGGCAGCGGCGAATGGGCCTGGCGTTCGTGGAAGCGTTCGCACGGCACGGTCTCGTGCTCGACATCGCGGGCCAGCAGTTCCAGTTCGGGCGCGATCCGCTCCCAATCGTCGAGCGCGGCCTGCAAGGTGGGCGCGATGTAACCGGCGGCGCTGCACCGGGTGAGGTCTTTCGACACCACCACCAGCTTGCCGTCGCGCGTGCCGTTGTTGAGGGTTGCGAGTTTCATCGGGGGTTTCTCTCTGGGCCAGGGATCATGGAGCGTCGGTCTGATTGTCGGGATGTGCCGCCGCGAAGGCGGGCAGGGCGCAGCACGCGGCCTCGATCCGGGTCATGTGCGGGCTGTCACCGAGGTCGTAGTGAAACCGCCGCGCATTGGCGAGCTGCGGGATCAGCACCACCTCGAACAGGCCGGGGGCATCACCGTGGAGGAAGTCGCCCGTCCCCAATTGCGCCAGCCGCGCCTCGACCGGCACCAGCGTGCGGGCGAGCCAGTGGCGATACCACGTGTCGATTGCGTCCTGCGTGTGGCCGAGCGGGTCTTTGAGGTATTTCAGCACCGGCAGGTTCAGCGGCGCGTGCAGTTCGGTGGCGATGGCATAGGCCAGCTCGCGGATCGTGTAGCGCGCCTCGATGTCCTTTGGCATGAGCGGCGGCGCGGGGTAGGCCTCGTCCAGCCATTCGAGCAGCGCCATCGACTGCGCCCGGTCGCGCCCGCCCGCCTCCAGCATCGGCAGCGAGCCGAAGGGGTTGCGGGCCGTGAAGGCTGTGTCCTTGTTCTCGCCCGTGACGAGGTTCACCGGCACGTTTTCGAAGGCGAGGCCTTTCAGGTTCAGCGCGATCCTGAGGCGATAGGAGGTCGAGGAGCGGAAGTAGCCGTAAAGACGCATCAGAACGCCGCAATCCCCGTGATCGCGCGGCCCAGAATCAGCGCGTGGACATCATGCGTGCCTTCGTAGGTGTTGACCGTTTCCAGGTTCACCGCGTGGCGGATTACCTGATATTCCTCGGAAATGCCGTTGCCGCCATGCATGTCGCGCGATGCCCGCGCGATGTCGAGCGCCTTGCCGACATTGTTGCGCTTGACGATCGAGATCATGTCGGGGGCGAAGCGGCCCTCGTCGATCAGGCGGCCGACGCGCAAGCTGGCTTGCAGGCCCAGGGCGATATCGCTCATCATGTCGGCGAGCTTTTTCTGGAACAGCTGCGTGCCTGCCAGCGGCCGGCCGAACTGGTGCCGGTCGAGCCCGTATTGGCGCGCGGCGGCAAGGCAGAACTCCGCCGCCCCCATCGCGCCCCAGCTGATTCCGTACCGCGCCCGGTTGAGGCAGCCGAACGGGCCTTTCAAGCCTTCGACATTCGGCAGCAGCGCGGATGCAGGCACCCGCACCTCGTCCATCATGATCATGCCGGTGGTGGAGGCGCGCAGGCTGATCTTGCCCTTGATCTTGGGGGCGGAAAGCCCGGCCATGCCCTTTTCCAGCACGAAACCGCGGATCGCGCCGCCGTGTTCTTCGGACTTGGCCCAGACCACGAAAACATCGGCGAAGGGCGAATTGGAAATCCACGTCTTGCTGCCGGAGATAACGTAGTCGCTGCCGTCACGCTTGGCGTAGGTTTTCATGCCCGCCGGATCGCTGCCTGCGTCCGGCTCGGTCAGGCCGAAGCAGCCGATCAGTTCGCCTGCGGCGAGGCCGGGCAGGTATTGGCGGCGCTGTTCGTCCGATCCGTAAGCGTAGATCGGATGCATCACGAGGCTCGACTGCACGCTCGCCATCGAACGGTAGCCAGAGTCCACCCGCTCGATCTCGCGCGCGATCAAGCCGTAAGCGACATAGCCCGCGCCCGCGCCGCCGAATTCCTCCGGAATGGTTGCACCCAGCAGCCCGGCCTTGCCCATCAGCGGGAAAAGCTCGGGCGCGTCGACCTCCTCGCGGAAGGCGTCGATCACGCGCGGCTGCAATTCGCCTTGGGCAAAACCGTGCGCCGCGTCGCGGATCATCCGCTCTTCTTCGGTCAGCTGGCTTTCGAGGTCGAATGGGTCTTCCCAGTTGAACGGGACGATCCCGCTGTTCTGCGTGCCGCTCTTGGGGGCCGGGGTGCCATGCATGGCGGTGCTCCTGCTTTTCTTGTTGTCCAAACCATCGCAGGCTTGGCCAGCCGGGGCAAGAGGTGAGGCCAGCGGACCGGGTCACCGGCCCGGCCAGCAAGGCCGGTCAGGCTGCGGCTGCCAGCGCGCTGTGAATGGTGCGCAACATGTCGGCTGGCGGGCAGGGCTTGATCAGCGTGGTCGCGCCGGGAAAACGCCGTGCCACTTCCGCGTGCGAATCCGCGCCCGAATGGAAGATCACCGGCACGTTTTCGGCGAACAGCTTGTGCGCCAGTTCATAGACGGTGCCGTCGACCAGCTGGATATCGAGGATCGCCAGATCGGGCCGGGCCTTCTGGCAGGCGAGCATGGCCGAAGAAATGCCGGTATGCGGCCCTTCGACGACGTAACCCGCTTCCTCGAAGGTGTCGCGCAGGTCGTAGGCGATCACGAATTCGTCTTCGGCAACCAGAATTCTTTGGCTCATTGTGTCCTCCCCTGTCCCACCGATTCGGTGTAACATAGGTTGGACACCGGCCACTGAATTAATCGCGTCCGGATTGGCCGTATTGTTGCGAGTGTGCCGCTTCATCTCCGCCTGCCAGCAGCTGCGCCTGCTCCACCCACTGGTCGCGCCGGATGCGGCCGCGGAAGCGCCCGAGCTGGCCATCGACCCGCTCGATGGCGGCATCGTCCCAGGCGGCGATCTGGGCAAAGCTGGTCACGCCCAGTTCGCCCAGCAAGGTGACCAGCTTGGGTCCCACGCCCTTCAGCCGGGCAAGATCGTCATGCGGGCCGACAGCTTCTCCGGCGGGTGCATTCCGCATGGCGGCGGGCGGGGGGGCGACACTGGCTCCCGCTTCGGCATCGGCGTCCATCGGTGCCGCCGCGATCGTCTGGGTGTTGGCCGCCGCCGACAGCGGCCCCTGAATATCCGCAATGGCGAGCGGAGCTTCGAGCGAAGCGGCCATCGGGGAACCGGTCGGCGAATCGATCAGGGCCTGATTGCGCTTGGCCCGGTCCGCCCCTTCGGACAGCACGTCGGTTGTGGTGGTGGCATTCTGGTCGACGATTCTGGCCTTGCGACCCAGACGGGACAGCAGCCAGATGGCCAGCACCAGCAGGGCAAGCCCCAGAAGGATCAACGGAAGCGAGGCAGCAGGATCGAACGACATGACGCGGGCATCTCCGAAAGGGGAATCGAGTTGCCGCGCCCTTAGCAGCCGCGCCGCTCCGAACCAAAGCCCGAAGCGGCGGTAATGTGCTCAGCCGCCCTTCATGCTGGCGGCCAGCGCATTGAGCTGCTGGAATTCCTGCCGCCAGTAATTGTCCTGCCGTCCCGCCAGCGCGCCGACCTCGTCGAAGCCGAAGCCCTGCATCAGCTCGTCCCCGCGCAGGATCTGGCCGAAGGCGGCGACCGCTGCGGCGAAGGCGAAATCGCCCTGCGGCGCGGCGGCGCTGCGCAAGGCGCTGCTGGGAACGACCTGCTCGATCAGGCGCGAGGTGTCGCCATCGGGCAGCTTGTAGCGCAGCTTCACATTGGCCGCCTCGGCCAGTCGGGCAGCGGCGGCGGCGGCAGGCTGGTCCTCGTACTTGCGCGGCGCGATCCAGCCCTTGCCGCCGACCGGCACCACCTCGTAGATCGCGGTCACCTGATGGCCTGCGCCAATGTCGCCCGCATCGACCCGGTCATTGTCGAAATCCTCCTCGCGCAAAGCCCGGTTCTCGTACCCGACCAGCCGGTACTGGCTGATCACGGCGGGGTTGAATTCGACCTGGATCTTCACGTCCTTGGCGATGGTGAACAGCGTGCTGGCCATTTCGTCGCCCAGCACCTTCTTCGCTTCCAGCGCCGAGTCGATGTAGAAGTAGTTGCCGTTCCCGTGATTGGCGATTTGCTCCATCATCGCCTCGTTGTAATTGCCCTGCCCGAAGCCCAGCGTGGTCAGCGTGATGCCGCTGTCGCGCTTTTTCTCGATCAGTTCGATCAATGCGTCGGTATCCGACTGGCCGACATTGAAATCGCCGTCGGTGGCGAGGATCACGCGGTTGACCCCGCCCTTGATGAAATTGTCCTCGGCGAGGCGATAGGCCAGTTCGATCCCGGCGCCGCCTGCGGTCGACCCGCCCGCTTCGAGCGCTTCCAATGCGCGGCGAATCCTGCCGGTGTCGCTGGTCGGTTCGAGCACCATGCCCGCCGCACCCGCATAGACCACGATCGCAACCTTGTCCTTGGGGCTGAGTTCGCCAGCCAGCCCCGCCAGCGCGGTCTTGACCAGCGGCAGCTTGTCCTGGCTGTTCATCGAGCCCGATACGTCCATCAGGAACACGAGGTTGGCGGGCGGACGTTCGGCGGTGTCGATGTCGTAACCGCGAAGGCCAATCCGCATCAGGTAGGTGCCCGGATTCCACGGCGATTTCGCCACATCGGTGGTCACGGTGAAGGGCTGGCTGCGATCCTTGGGCCTGGGATAGTCATAGCGAAAGTAGTTGATCATCTCCTCGGTCCGCACCGCGTCCTGCGGGGGCATGGCGCCCTGGTTGAGGAAGCGGCGGGTGTTGGCGTAGGCCCCGGTATCGACATCGACGCTGAAGGTCGAAACCGGCTCGGCATTGGTCAGCTTGACCGGGGAGACGTCCTTGCCGTCATATTGCTCGCGGCCCGGATCGACCGCGACCACGACGGGCGGGGCATAGTTATAGTAGCGCGCCGATTCCGCTGCGCTGCGCAGGCTGGATCCTGTGACCATGATGGATTGATCGGAGATGG
>DAIQNP010000218.1:4230-4916 GCA_036788335.1 Erythrobacter sp. | reverse complement strand
GCGGGCGAATGCCTCTATGCCGACAGTCTCGCAGACCTCGATTTCAGCCGCGCCGAAGTGACGCTGCTGATCCGGTCCTGAGCAGGGACTGAGCGACCGTTCAGTCGCTCTCGAGCAGCCGCTCGATTTCCGCCCGGCCATAGGGCTTGCGCAGCACCGCTTCCGCGCCGAGCGTGTGGACGACACTGCAGGTTTCGGCATAGCCGGTCGCCAGCACGAAGGGTACGCCCTGCTGGCGCAGCGCGGCGGCCACGGGTTCGCTCGATTCGTCGCCCAGATTGAAGTCGAGGATGGCGAAATCGGGCGTTGCTTCGGCAATCGCGGCGAGCGCGCCGGAGACGCTGCCTTCGACCCGCACATCGCCGACTCCCAGCCGCCGGAGGTTTTCCTCGGTATCGAGCGCGATGATGATGCTGTCTTCGACCAGCAGCACTTTGCCCGGCGGACCCGACGGCGTGGGTACGGGCGCGGGTGCGGGTGCGGGTGCCGGCTCGGGCAACGCCGCGCGCTGCCCGGCGACAACCACCGAACCGGCCGGGGCGAGATGACGTGCGGGGATGAGGAATTCCGCTTCAAGCCCGCCCAACCGAAAATGCATCGCAGCCTCGCCCTCCAGCTCGTGCGGGATCGAACGCCGGATGATGGTCGAACCCAGGCCGGTGCGGGCGGGCGCGGCCACCGGCGGG
>DAIQNP010000218.1:0-4220 GCA_036788335.1 Erythrobacter sp. | reverse complement strand
CCGCCGCTTTCGTGCCAGCTGATCGCCAGATCGCCGGACGCTGTGCGCGCCAGCCGTACCGCGACCCGGCCCGAGCGCGCCGAGAGACTGCCGTACTTGGCGCAGTTGGCGGCCAACTCGTGCACCACCAGCGCGATGACAGTGAAGGCCGCCGGCCGGACCAGCACGTCGTCGCCCTCCAGTCGGAAGCGGTCCGATCGCATACCGGCATGGGGCGCCAGCTCGGCCCTGAACAGCGCGGCCAGCGAGGCGGGCGACCAGCCCGCGCGTGCGACGTTGTCCTGCGCAGAAGCCAGGGCGGCGATCCGCCCGCTGACGATCGCGGCAAGGTCGGGCACGCTCAGCGCATCGTGCCGCGATTGCGACACAAGGCTGCGGATCAGGGCGAGGATGTTGCGCACCCGGTGATGCAATTCGGCGATCAGCGCATCCTGCTGCCCTGCGGCCTGTTCGCGCGCGCTGAAGGCATCTGTGCCCTTGTGCGCGAACATTCCGGTCAGCATGCGACCGAGCCTTGCGGCGGTCCGGCATTCCTCCGCGCTCCAATCCGCGCCATGCCCGCGCACGATGTCCTGCCAAGCGGCGAAGCTGGCGCGCGGTTCGAGGGTTGTGCCGGGCGCCGCACGGGTCTTTTCGGGATTGCCCGCCCAGGTCACCAGCCGATCGAGCGGACGGCGCCACAGCACGATACAATCGGTCGGCAAGCCCGGCAGCGGCAGAATCAGCGCGCCGGCCGCGCGCTCGGCAAAGGCGCTGGCCTCGGGCACCTCGGACGCCAGCATGGAGGTGGCAAACACCCCGGCTTCCGGCGCATTGCCCTCGGCGCCGGGCCGAAGGGTCGGCAATGCGGAGACCAGGGCCATGAATTCGGCCTGCGTCGGGGCGAGGCCCTGCGCGCGGTATGCACCGCCGGACAGCAGCGAAACGCCGTCATGCGCGATGATCTCGCCCAGCGCTTCGTCCACCAGCGGCAGTTTGTCGGTCAGCGCAGCGTTCTGCGCGAGTTGCAGCAGCAGCCATTCGCCCAGCGCATCGGCGCGTTCCCTGATCTGCTCGCTGCGGCGCAGCAGGATACGGTCGAGCATAAGCGAGAAGGACTGGCTGAACAGTTCCGCCACGGTCCGCAGCGAATAGGCCGGCAGGCGCGGGCTCATGTGATGGCATGCGATCATGCCCCAAAGCCGGTCATTCCGGACAATCGCGATGGCGAGCGACGCGCCCACGCCCATATTGCGCATATAGATGAGGTGCATCCGCGAATGGGCACGCAACATGCTCATCGACAGGTCCAGCGGATCGCCATCGGGGCCGAGCGCGGGGAGCACCGGGACCTGCTCGCCCGCCATGTCGGCGATCACCCGGAACCTGTTGCGGCGGAACAGCTCGCGCGCCTGACGCGGAATGTCGGCAGCCGGATAACGCAGGCCGAGATAAGGCTCCAGCCCGTCAGCCGCGTCTTCGGCGATCACCTCGTCGCTGTCATCGGGGTGGAAGCGATAGACCATCACCCGGTCGTAGCCGAGCATCTCGCGCACCAGCTGCGCCGCCAAGGCGCACAGCCGGTCGGGATCGTCCTGTCGTTCCAGCCGGGACAGGACCGGGCCGATCATGCCGATGTGGTCGGCGAATTCATCGCTGGCGTGCGGTTCGAACTCGATCACGGCGAGGCCGCAGGACAGATGCGCGGCGCAATCGAACAGCGCGCCGGTTCCGGCAAGATCGATGCCGAAGCGCCGTTCGATCAGGTCTTCGCTGGGCAGGCGGGCCAGCATGTCCCTGATCGCCACCAGCGCGGCCGGGGCGAGGTAGGCCGCGAGCGGCATGCCGATGGCGGGCAAGGCATCCATCCCGAGCAGCGCGGCGATATTGGCCGATCGGTGAACCAGCCGGTGTTCGCGGTCGATCGCGATCAACCCGCCGAAGCCCTGGATCGCGGCGATGTGATGAATCGCCTCCTCCTCGCACGCGGTCATTGCGGCATGGTCGGGTGGCATATTCATGCCGGTGCCCCCCGGTTTCCGATCGGCCAGTCTCCGAAATGGTAGTCCCGGACAGGTTCCCCACGGAGATAGTCTCCCCGGACATGGGCGAGGAAGTGAGCGAAGACCGCCGCCGCCGCGCGCGCCGCGCCGCTCGCCTCGCCCGCCAGCGCGGGGCGCTCGATCCGGCGGCGCAGGCCGTGCCAGAAGCCAGCCATCTGCCCATCGCCGAGAAAGGCGGTGGGCCAGGCATGGTCGGCGCGGGCAGCGCGGGCGCGCTCGACCTGCTTGAGAATCGCGCGGTTGCCGAGCGCCGATCCGGCCAGCACCCAGGCAGCGCCCAGCGCTTCCCCCGGCGATTCGCTCTGGGCTTCGGCGAGTGATCGGTCCGGCCGTGCCTGTTGCAGCACAAAGGCACCCGCCGGTTCGGGCACCGGCTGCCCCAACACAAACAGATCGCACGCGATCAGCCCGGTCTGGCGCGGCGGACGCAGCTCGCCCGGAGCATGAGTATCGAGCCAGTCTTCCAGCGGACTGCGCGCGGCATGTTGCAGCCTGAGGAACCGGGCATAATCGGTGATGCTGCGCCAGCCGCTCGCCGCCTGCATGGCATCGCCGAGCAATTCATGCGCCGCCATTGTCGCCGCCCGCAAATGGGCCCGAAGATTGTCCGCTGCGTCCGTTTCCGCCATACCACGCCTCCCGCGTCGGCTGGCCCGCCCCGCTGACGAACCCTTCCGGGACCGTAACCCGGTTAGACGTTACAAAGGGTGGGTTAGTCACCGACCGCGCGCAATCTGACTTAATGCCTTGCGCAAATCAATTACGGTGTAATGCGCAGTTAAGTAACCCTTGCCCGAGTGGGATCAGGGGGCAAGCAGCCGCCCGCCTTCCTTCTTCACCGCATGTTCGAGCGGGCCGCGCATCAGGCCGAGGATCATCGGCAGCTCCATCGTGATCACCACCTCGTTATCGCGCACGTCAACGCCGCCGGGGATGGTGTAGCCGACCACCTCGGCGGTGATGGTCATGCGGTCCTCGCCCGGCCAGTCGGTCGTTACCCTGGCGATGCCAGCGGGGAAGAAATCGGCAATCTCACCCGCATGGGCCCGCATCCGGCGACGAACCTCCTCCTTGGGAAGGTCATGAGGCAGGGTAACGCGCATCGTTCAGCGCTCCTGCTTGGTCGGGATGGCCGAGAAATCGGGCAGCGGCACACCGGTGTCGGGCATGCCGGAGCCACGCATATCCTCCGGCGCCTCGGCCCCGCCATAGCGGTATTCGAGATAGCGGCTCTTGATCGCCAGATCGTCGAGCGCGCCTTCGGCCAGCCGCCGGGTAACGCGCTCGACCTCGCCCGACAGCTTGGACAGGCTTTCGGTCAGGCGCTCGTCGGCGGTTTTCCCGGCGTGTTCCTCTTTGCGCAGGTGGGCCGGGATCTTGCGGTAATTGTCGATGGTTTCGGGGATGTATTCGCCCACCAGCTCGCGCACTTCCGCCATCGCAGGGTGGGCGGCATCGATCGTCTGCAATTGCAGCCCCAGCGCATCAAGCTGCACGCCGAGCTGATCGACGATTCCCTGTGCGGGCGGGGGAAGGGCCGGACGCTGCGCTTCGAGCCAGAGTTCGGTGCGCGCCACCATCTGCTGCGGGTGGCCCTGCGTCAATTCCGCGCGCTTGGGAACCTTCACCTTGGGGAAGCTCGAGAATACCGCAACTGCAAGACAGGTGGCGACAATGACCCCCATCAGGCCCCAAAAGCCGATCCCGCTGAACATCGCCCCTGCAATGCCCGCGCCGATCCAGATCGTTACCACCGCAATGGCGAGGTTTCGCAGCCGCTTGAGCCACATCTTCTGCTTGGCCTCAGCCGATCCCTTGCCGATACTTCTGCGGCCCGGCCGATGCGTCCCACCCTCGCGCTGCACCGCAAGGCTGGTCTTGGCCTCACGCAATATGCGGTCGGAATCGGTCGTCGTATCAGCCATCAGCGATCCAGCGCCAGCAGCGACGGTTCGGACGAGGCGACCTTGGCCTGGGCCTGCGCCTGCCCTTCGGCGCGGGCGATATAGCCCTTGGACTTCTCGACCTCGGTGGTCAGCACGTTGACCGTCTGCTTCATCGAATCGAGCGCGCGCACCTTGAAGGCGTCGACCTCGTCCATCGTGTCATAGATGTTCTGGAACGCGCGTTGCAGCGTTTCGAGCGGGATCGTGCTGGCGGCGGCCTGTTCGTGGATCT
>DAIQNP010000217.1:0-4933 GCA_036788335.1 Erythrobacter sp. | reverse complement strand
TCGACCTCGGGATCGAGCGGCAGGGGTTCGGGCAGGTCGAGCGCGAAATTGTCGAGCGTGGTTTCCAGCCCCTGGCCTTGTCCCAGCGCAGGATCGCTGAGCGGATCGAAATCCGCAAATTCGCCTGCGAAGGGATCTTCTATCTCCGCGGGCGTGGTGGTCGGATTGTCGACGCCTTGTGCCGCCCAGCTGTCCGCATCGGTCACCGCGCTTTCGGGGACCAGATCATCCAGCGAGACCGGCACAGGTTCCGGCTCCAGCTCCAGCTCCAGCTCCGGCTCAAGCGGGGTCAGGAGGATCGGCGCGGCATCGGCCTCCTCTTCCTGCGCTGCGGCAGGTTCAGGGGCACTTTCCTGCGCTGCCACAGGCTGCGATCCGAGCGCGAGCATGGCGGGGACGAGCCCCGCTGCAACCGTCAGACCTAGCTTGCGGTAACGTGTCGGTTCAGCTTCCCGGAAACTTGACAGGCTGACCATCCTTGCCTCGGGCGCCGGTTGGCGACCCATCCTGCGAGTGGCGCGGCGCAGTAGCCGCAGCGATCAGCCGGTGCTGTTCGTTCGGGTCCATCAATTGCCAGCCGTCGCGTGTCAGGCGCTCCAGCGGGCGATAGCGAACCTTGTATTGCATGCGCGGACTGCCTTCGACCCAATATCCGAGATAGACATAGGGCAATGCCTCAGCCGCAGCGCGCCGGATATGATCGAGGATAATAAAATTGCCAAGCCCGGCGCGATCGTGATGATCGGGGTCGTAAAAGGAGTAGATCATCGACAGGCCGTCGCCTTGCCGGTCGGTCAGGCATGCGCCCACCAGCCGTCCCGGCCGGCCGCCCACGCCCGGCTCGCGATATTCGGTTACCACGCTGGTCACCGGGGTGTGCTCGATCATGTCAGCATAATCGAGCTCGTCCATCGCCGACATGCCGCCATCAGGGTGCCGCTGACCCAGATAGCGCGCCAGTAGCGCAAATTGCTCGTCGGTCGCCCACGGACGGCACTCGTCGACGATCAGGTCCGCATTGCGCTTAAGGTCGCGCTTCTGCGTGGCCGAGGGCTGGAACTGCCCTGCCAGCACCCGTACCGACACGCAGGCCTGGCAATCGAGGCAAGACGGACGATAGGCGACGGTCTGGCTGCGACGAAATCCGATCCGGCCCAGCGCTTCGTTGAGCTGGTCGGCATGTGCGCCCTTGAGTTCGGTAAACACCTTCCGTTCGCTCCGCCCCGGAAGATAGGGACAGGGCGCCGGGCTCGTAACGAAAAATCGGGGAAAGCGGATCGGTGCCGTCACGGTGGTGGCTAAAGTCCTCTGGCGGGAATCGGCTAGGTCGGTGTTAAGACATTCTTATGCCTGCACCCCACCGGCGGTAAAAGACCCTTAACCACGAATCAGGGTGAATAATGCCTTACTTTGCACAAGCCGTCGCATCGAAACGCACCACAATGGCGCAGACCGGGACGGTTTGATGCACAGCGGTCAACAGTGCCGTGACTACCCCAGCTCGACCATCTGCACCACGTAGCCCTTGGCACGGAGCCCTTCGACCAATCGTTCCACCTGATCGGCATCACGCGCTTCGCATTCAATGTCGGTGATCAGACCCTTGGCCGGCAGGGTGGTGAAGATGCGCTGGTGATAGATCTCGATGATGTTGACGTTGTGCTCGTCAAACAGGCGCATCACCTTGAACAACGCGCCGGGGCGATCCTGCAAGGTGATCCGCAGCCGCGCCAGCCGCCCTTGGCGGGCAAGGTCGCGCAGCAGCACGTTGGCGAGCAGGCGGGTGTCGATATTGCCGCCGCACAACGCCAGCCCGATGCTCTTGCCCGCAAACCGTGCCGGATTGCTCAGCACTGCGGCGAGCCCGGCCGCACCCGCTCCCTCGACCACGGTCTTCTCGATCTGGAGCAGCAGCGCCACCGCCTTTTCCAGAGCGGGTTCATCGACCAGCAGGATGTCGTCGACCCTTTCGGCGATCACCTGCGCGGTGAAGTCGCCCGGCTGCTTGACCGCTATGCCCTCGGCCAGCGTATCCCCGCCGCAGTCGTGGCTTTCGTGCCTGATCCGCGCGAACATGCTCGGGAACAACGCTGCCTGCACGCCGACCACCTCGATGTCCGGATTGAGCGCCTTGGCCACGGTCGCCATCCCCGAAATCAGCCCGCCCCCGCCGATCGGCGTGACGATGCAATCGAGATCGGGCTTCACGGCGAGCATTTCGAGCGCCACAGTCCCAGCGCCCGCAGCCACATCGGGATCGTCGAAGGGGTGCACGAAGGTCAGGCCCAGCTCGGTTTCGAGCAGGCGCGCATGGGCATAGGCTTCGTCGAAGGTTTCGCCTTCAAGCACCACGGTGCCGCCGACGCTTTCGGTCTGCATCACCTTCACCGTGGGCGTGGTGCGCGGCATGACGATGGTGACCGGCACGCCGAGCCGGGTGCCATGATAGCTGAGGCCCTGCGAATGGTTGCCGGCCGAAGCCGCAATCACGCCCCGGCCGCGCTGTTCATCATCAAGCAGCAGCAGCGCGTTCAACGCCCCGCGCTCCTTGTACGCGGCGGTGAATTGCAGGTTCTCGAACTTCAGCCAGATATCCGCGCCGGTAATCTCCGACAGGGTGATCGAATGCATCATCGGGGTTTCGACCACTGCGCCCGCAATCCGCACGGCAGCAGCGCGTACGTCGTCGAGAGTGAGGTCGGCCGGAGAAGCGGCGGCGCCCTTGGGGCTGAGCAATGCAGGCTGTGTCGACATGATGCGGACGGATTAGGCGCTTGGTGACGCTAGGGCAATCGCCTGTGCGCCGATTTTGGCGTTAGCTTATCTGCGCGCACGATTGGCAAGCCTGCGCGAAGGCGATAGGCACCGCCGCTCCATTACCCCCTTTCCGCGCTTGTCCAAGGATAGTCATGCTCCGCACCTGCCGCGCCGCGCTTGCCGCCACCACCGCCATCGTAATGGCCGCACCTGCGCTCGCCGACACGCTGGTCGACAATGTCGACGGCGTGACCATCGACGAAAACGGCGAAGTGCTGCGCTTCACCGCGCTGGTGTTCGATGACGGGGGCCGGGTGACGGCAGTGCTCGAACGCGGGGACAAGCGACCGCAAGCCGATTATCGGCTCGACGGCGAGGGGCGGGTGATGCTGCCCGGCATGATCGACGCCCATGTCCACATGATGGATATCGGCTTTGCCGCGCTGACGCTTGACCTGTCGGACACCACCTCGCTTGAAGACGCTTTGGCGAAGATCAAGGCCTTCGCCGAGGACAACCCCGGCCGCCCGTGGATTCTGGGGCGCGGATGGAACCAGGAAAAGTGGGGTCTGGGCCGCTTCCCCACCGCCGCCGAACTCGATGCGGTGGTGGCGGATCGCCCCGTTTGGCTCGAACGCGCGGACAATCACGCCAACTGGGGCAACACGCTCGCCATCGAAACTGCCGGGATCACCGCCAAAACCCCCGATCCGGCGGGCGGCAAGATTATCCGCGATGCCAGTGGCAATCCGACTGGCGTGTTCGTCGACAATGCAGTGCGGCTGTTCGCGGACTTCGTGCCCGCCCCGCGCCCGTCCGACCGCGACCTTGCCTTCGCCCGCGCGCAGGACATCCTGATCGCCAAGGGCGTGACCGCAGTGGCTGACATGGGCACCAAGCTGGTCGACTGGGGCACCTATCGCCGTGCCGGGGACAGCGGGCGGTTGAAAGTCCGGATCATGTCCTATGCCGACAATTTCGACACGCTCGAACTGGTAGCGGGCGGCGAGCCTACGCCGTGGCTGTATGACGACCGGCTGCGGATGGGCGGGATCAAGCTTTATCTCGACGGTGCACTGGGATCGCGCGGGGCGAGCCTGAAGGCGCCCTATGCCGATGAACCGAACACCCGCGGCCTGCCGCTGCTGACGGGCGCACAATTGCGCAATCTGATGAGCCGCGCCGCGCTGGGCGGTTTCCAGACTGCAGTCCATGCCATCGGCGATGCCGCCAATGCCGAGGTGCTGAACGCGATCGAGGAACTGTCCGAAACCTACACGGGCGACCGGCGCTGGCGGATCGAACATGCGCAGATCATCGATCCGGTCGATATTCCGCGGCTTGGCCAGCACGGAACCATTGCCTCGGTCCAGCCGCTGCACCAGACCTCGGACCGGCTGATGGCCGAAGCGCGGCTCGGGCCGGACCGGCTGGATGGGGCCTATCCCTGGCGCAGCCTGATCACCGCCGGGGGGCAGCTTTCTTTCGGATCGGACGCGCCGGTCGAACCGGCCGATCCCTTCGCCGGAGTTGCCGCCGCGATCAGCCGCACCGATGCCAAGGGCGAGCCTTTCGGCGGCTGGTTCCCGCAGGAAACCGTCAGCCGCGAAACTGCACTTGCCGGCTTCACGTCGGCCGCGGCCTATGCCGGGTTTGCCGAGGGGCGGTTCGGACGGCTCATCCCCGGAGAGCGCGCCGATTTCCTGCTGGTCGACCGCGACCCGTTGTTTGCTTCCCCCGACGACATCCGCGACACGCGAGTGATGGAAGTATGGATCGGCGGGGTAAAGGTGAGCGGCGAGTAGGCCTATTCCGCCGCCGCCGGGCTTTCCATTTCTGCCGCACGATCGGCCTCGACCTTGCGTTCCTGAAGGCGCATCAGCAGCAGCGAGGCTTCGAACAGCAGCAGCAGCGGGATCGCAAGAATGATCTGCGATCCGGGATCGGGCGGGGTCACTACCGCCGCGATCACGAAGATGCCGACAATAACATAACGCCGCGCGCCCGCCATCTGCGCGCGGGAGATGATCCCGGCCCGGTGCAGCAGCAGCAGCAGCACCGGCAGCAGGAAGGTCAGCCCGAAGGCGAGGATGAACTGCATCACCAGGCTGAGATATTCGCCCGCGCTCGGCAAGGCCTGCACCTGCATTCCGCCCGCTTCCCCGCCAAAGCCGAG
>DAIQNP010000216.1:0-4969 GCA_036788335.1 Erythrobacter sp. | reverse complement strand
AGATCGCGGCGATGGAAGATGCGGGCATCCGCGTCTCGCCCTCGCCCTCGCTGCTGGGCGAAACCCTGGCCGCGATGCTGAAAGAAATGGCCTAACCCAATACCGGCCCCTCGCAGACGCGGGGGGCCATCCTTCCTCCTCCCCGGGAGTCCCATGATGGGCAACGAACCGCAGAACTTGATCCCCGCACTCACCGACCAGGAAGGCCCGCAGCCCGGCCCTTCGTGGGAGCGGCGCGGGTGGCTCGACACGCTGGCCGACAGCGGCGCGGACCTCACCGCCGCGATGGACCCGACCGAGATGCGGCTTGCGGTCAAGCAGGCAGCCAAGGACGCGGGCAAGCCGCTTGATCCCAAGGCGATCGAGAAAGCGGCCAAGCTGTCGATTTCGGCGATGACGCTGGTGCGGCTCTACCGGGTGCGCGGGCACATGGCGGCCGATCTCGACCCGCTCGGCCTGTCGAACCGCGAAGGGCCGGAAGACCTGACGCTGGCCTGGCATGGGCTGGCGGGCAAGGAGGCCGAAGAGGTCTATGTCGGCGGCGTGCTCGGCATGGAATGGACCACCGTCGGCAAGCTGCTCGACCGCCTGTGCGAAGTCTATTGCGGCAAGGTCGGCCTCGAATACATGCACATCGCCGACACCGATGAACGCCGGTTTTTGCAGGAAAAGTTCGAAAGCCCCGGCGACACGATCCAGTTCACCCCCGAAGGCAAGAAGGCGATCCTCGCCGCCGTACTGCGCGGGGAGCAATACGAGGAATTCCTCGCCAAGAAATATGTCGGCACCAAGCGGTTTGGCCTTGATGGCGGCGAGTCCATGATCCCGGCGCTGGAAGCCGTGATCAAGCATGGCGGTTCTTCCGGCGTGCGCGAGATCATCTACGGCATGGCCCACCGCGGCCGATTGAACGTGCTCGCCAATGTGATGGCGAAGCCCTACCGCGTGATCTTCCACGAATTTTCGGGCGGCAGCGCCAACCCCGATGATGTGGGCGGATCGGGCGATGTGAAGTATCACCTCGGCACTTCGACCGACCGCGAGTTCGACGGGATTTCGGTCCACATGAGCCTCGTACCCAACCCCTCGCACCTCGAAGCGGTGAACCCCGTGGTGCTCGGCAAGGCGCGCGCGCAGCAGGCGATCCGCGATGATCTGAAGGTCAAGGCGCAGGTTCTGCCCGTGCTGATCCACGGCGATGCCGCCTTTGCGGGTCAAGGCGTGGTGTGGGAAAGCCTCTCGCTGTCGGGCGTGCCGGGTTACGATACCGGCGGCTGCATCCACTTCATCATCAACAACCAGATCGGCTTCACCACCTCGCCCAAATTCGCGCGGTCCTCGCCCTATCCGAGCGACGTGGCCAAGGGCGTGATGGCGCCGATCCTCCACGTCAACGGCGACGATCCCGAAGCGGTGACCTTCGCCTGCAAGCTGGCGATCGAATACCGCCAGACCTTCCACCGCGACGTGGTGATCGACATGTGGTGCTATCGCCGGTTCGGCCACAACGAGGGCGACGAGCCCAAGTTCACCCAGCCGCTGATGTACGATGCGATCAAGGCGCACCCCAAGGTCAGCGTCGCCTACGAAGCGCGGCTGGTGAAGGAAGGCGTGGTCGAACCCGGCACCCGCGACCGCATGGCCAAGGACTTCATCGCGCTGCTCGAAGAGGAATTCGAGGCCGGCAAGAGCTACAAGCCCAACGAGGCCGACTGGTTCGGCGGGCGCTGGAGCGGGCTGAACAAGCCGGCCGACCCCGAAACCGCGCGCCGTTCGGTTGAAACCGCGATCGAGCCCAAGGCGTTCGATTCGCTCGGCCGGGTGCTGACCGAGGTGCCTGCCGATCTCGACGTGCACAAGACATTGGACCGCGTGCTGGCCGCCAAGCGCGAGATGTTCAGCACCGGCGAAGGCTTCGATTGGGCCACGGCCGAAGCGCTCGCCTTCGGCAGCCTGGTGATGGAAGGCTACGGCGTGCGCCTGTCCGGGCAGGATTCCGGGCGCGGCACTTTCAGCCAGCGCCACGCGATGTGGGTCGACCAGACGACCGAACGCAAGTTCGTGCCGCTGGGCACCCTGCCCCACGGCAAGTTCGAGGTGCACGACAGCACCCTGTCCGAATACGGCGTGCTCGGCTTCGAATACGGCTTTGCGATGGCCGATCCCAGGACGCTGGTGCTGTGGGAAGCGCAGTTCGGCGACTTCGCCAACGGCGCGCAGATCATGATCGACCAGTTCATCGCCAGCGGCGAAAGCAAGTGGCTGCGCGCCAATGGCATGGTGATGCTGCTGCCGCACGGCTACGAAGGGCAGGGACCCGAGCACTCCTCCGCCCGGCTCGAACGCTTCCTGCAATTGTGCGCCGACGACAACATGTGCGTCTGCAACATCACCACCCCGGCCAATTACTTCCACGTGCTGCGCCGCCAGATGCTGCGCAATTTCCGCAAGCCGCTGGTGATCATGAGCCCCAAGTCGCTGCTCCGCCACCCGATGGCCAAGAGCAGCCGTGCCTCCTTCCTGGGTGACCGGCAGTTCCGCCGCATCATGTCGGACACCAGGAAGATAGCCGACGAGACCGTGCGGCGGCTGGTGCTGTGTTCGGGCAAGGTCGCCTATGACCTGATGGAGGCGCGCGATGCGGCGGGGATCGACGACGTTTCGATCGTGCGGATCGAGCAGCTCTATCCCTTCCCCGGCGATCCGCTGGCGATACGGCTTCGGCGCATGACGGGCCTTCAGGAAGTCGTCTGGTGTCAGGAAGAGCCCAAGAACAATGGTTCGTGGTTCTTCGTCCAGAACCAGATCGAGGATTCATTGACCGCCGCCGGGCATAGCGGGATGCGCCCGACCTATGCCGGGCGCGATCCCGCCGCTTCGCCTGCCACCGGGCTCGCCAGCCGTCACAAGGCCCAGCAGGAAGCGCTGGTCGCCGCCGCTCTGGGGCTCTGACCGCCCGCCACCGTATCATCAGATCCACGCAAGTTTCAGGAACCCCTCCCGATGGCCACCGAAGTCACAGTCCCCGCTCTGGGCGAATCCGTTACCGAAGGCACGATCGCCGAATGGCTCAAGCAGCCGGGCGATGCGGTCGCCGCTGACGAGCCGATTTGCAGCCTTGAAACCGATAAGGTCGCGGTCGACGTGCCCTCACCGGTGGCAGGCGTGATGTCCGAACACCGCGTGGCGGTGGGCGACAATGTCGAGGTCGGCGCGGTGATCGCGGTGATCGAGGAAGGCGCAAGCGCTGGCGCTTCTGCGCCTGCTCCCGCTGCGGCCAAGGCTGATACGCCCGCGCCTGCTGCCACCGCTGCTCCTCCCGCTCCCGCCGATGACATGCCGGGCGCCGCGCAGACCATGTCGCCGGCGGTACGCCGTGCGGTGCTGGAACACGGCGTCGATCCCTCGACCATCAAGGGCACCGGCAAGGACGGGCGCCTGACCAAGGAAGATGTGCTCGCCGCCGCCGAAGCGAAGAAAACCGGCACCCCCGCGCCTGCGCCAACCCCGGCTCCGGCCCCCGCGCCCGCCCCCGCCCCGGCAGCGACCGGCGGCGCGCGCGGCGAGGAACGGGTCAAGATGACCCGGATGCGCCAGACCATCGCCAAGCGGCTGAAGGGCGCGCAGGATCAGGCCGCGCTGCTCACCACCTTCAATGATTGCGACATGAGCGCGGTCATGGAAGCGCGCGACAAGTACAAGGACCTGTTCGCCAAGAAGCACGACATCCGGTTGGGCTTCATGGGCTTCTTCGCCAAGGCCGCCTGCCTTGCGCTGAAGGACGTGCCGAGCGTCAACGCCTATATCGAGGGCGATGAGATCGTCTATCACGACTATGTCGATATCTCGGTTGCGGTGAGCGCTCCCAACGGCCTCGTCGTCCCGGTCATCCGCGATGCCGACAAGAAGGGCTTTGCCCGGATCGAACAGGACATCGCCGATTTCGGCGCGCGCGCCAAGGCCGGCACGCTGACGATGGACGACATGACCGGCGGCACCTTCACCATCTCCAATGGCGGCGTGTTCGGTTCGCTGATGTCGACCCCGATCATCAACCCGCCGCAGTCGGCGGTTCTGGGCCTCCACCGCATCGAGGATCGTCCTGTGGTCCGCAATGGCCAGATCGTGATCCGTCCGATGATGTATCTCGCCCTCAGCTACGACCACCGCCTGATCGACGGGCGTGAGGCGGTGACTGCGCTCAAGATCATCAAGGAGGCGATCGAGGATCCAACCCGGATGCTGATCGATCTATGAGGAGAAGAGAGTTGGCGACCGTATCGAGAGCAGCGCTCGCGTCTGAGCGACAAATTTTCGTCGCTTATCCCTACACAATCTACGACAAGAAGGATTATAGAAGGCCGTTCCATAATCTTGAGAAGGCATTTGGCGTAAAATTCGTTTTTGCTGACCAGCAAATCACAGATGCACACATTTTAGATAAAATCGTTGGGTATATTCGATCAACAAAATTTGGCATTTACGATATAACTTCTTGGAATGCCAATGTTACACTTGAACTTGGAATTGCATTTGGATTGCAAAAAAATCGATATATTATTTTCAATCCTACCCATACCGAAGGAAAAGTTCTTTCAGATATCGCCGGATTTGATCGCATAGATTACACGTCGTTTTCGTCGCTCGAAGAGGGATTGACGAGACTTCTCTCGCAAGAATTTCCGGTCGAAAATCGAACTCGGTTTGGTGACCAACTTGCCGAGATGCAGGACGACATCATGGAAGCGCTCGCCGATAGCGATTATGCCCTTGGTATTAATGATCTAGCGACAGCGATTGGTGTGACAAAAGAACTCTGCCGAATTGCATTGAATCCTCTGCTCGAAACCGAGAAGGTCGAAATGATCGGGCAGAAGCGAGGTGCAGCATATCGTCGAACTGACGGGAAATGAATAAGATGTCTGACCACACTTACGATTACGACGTCCTTATCATCGGTGCTGGCCCC
>DAIQNP010000215.1:0-4983 GCA_036788335.1 Erythrobacter sp. | reverse complement strand
GATGCGCCAGCTTTACCAGACCGGTTGGATGCACAACCGCGTGCGGATGATCACCGCAAGCTTCGTCATCAAGCACCTGCTGATCGACTGGCGTGCGGGCGAGCAGTGGTTCTGGGATTGCCTGGTCGATGCCGACTACGGATCGAACAGCACCAACTGGCAATGGACGGCTGGCACCGGGGTCGATTCCAACATGTTCAGCCGGATCATGGCCCCGCTTACCCAGTCGGAGAAATTCGGCGCAGCGCGCTATATCCGCGAATATGTGCCCGAACTGAAAGATTTGGATGACACCGCGATCCACGATCCCGAGGAAGCCGGACGGCGGCCCCCGGGCTATCCGCGCAAGATCGTCGCCCACCGCGCCGCACGCGAGCGGGCCTTGGCAGCGCTGAAGGTGATGAAGGACGGATAGGCAGGGCTTGCCCGTGGCGGCTGCGGCCTTCTATGCAGGTTGCAAGAACGGGCATCGGGAGAGGGCGATGAGGACTTTGAGCAGGATTTCGCGCGCGGCGCTTGGAATGGCGCTGGCAGGCACGCTCGCGGCCTGCGCGGGCAGCTATGGCCCGGCCGAGACCGCCACCGCTCCGCCGCCGCCGCTCGCCGAGGTGGCGCTGGTCGCGCCGCCGCAGCGGCCCGAGTCCGAATTGCAGGTGCTGTTCTGGAACGATGCCCAGCGCAGCCAACGCTTTCGCGTGATGGAACAGTGGTTCGCCGGGCACGAAGTCCCCGCCGCGAGCGCCCCGCGCGCGTTGCCCAAGGGCGCCCCGCTCAGCGCCGCATTGCAAGCCGAGTTGCGCACCCTGATGGCCGACAGCAACGCCGCCGGGATCATGGTGCTGGAAGACGGCAAGGTGCGGTTCGAGGAATACGGGCTGGGGCTGGGGCCGGACGACCGCTGGACCAGCTTCTCGGTCGCCAAGAGCTTCACCTCGACCCTGCTCGGCGCGGCAGTGAAGGACGGCTTTATCGCCAGCCTCTATGACCCGGTGACGCAATATATCCCGGCGCTGGCAGGCTCGGCCTATGACGGGGTGAGCGTGCGCCAGCTGGCGACCATGACCAGCGGGGTCAAGTGGAACGAAAGCTACACCGATCCCAACAGCGATGTGGCGCGCACGCAAAGCTTCGTGATCGAACACGGCCCCGATGCCATCGTCGCCCAGATGAAGAGCTTGCCGCGCGAAGCGCCTGCGGGCGAAAAGTGGGTCTACAAGACCGGGGAGACCAACCTGATCGGCGTCTTGATCGAAAACGCGGTTGGCCTGCCGCTGGCCGAATATGCGCAAACCAAGATCGTCGAGCCAGCCGGGTTCGCCGGGGGCCTGTTCTGGATGGTCGATCCGCGCGGCGGCAATATCGGCGGGTGCTGCCTGTCGCTGCGGTTGGCAGACTATGCCCGGATGGGGCAATTCGCGCTCGAAGGCGGGAAGGGCGTGGTGCCCGAGGGCTGGTTCGCCGAAGCGGGCCAGGCGCAGGTCGATTTCGGTCCCAATGCGCCGGGCTTCGGCTACGGTTACCAGTGGTGGGCCTATCCCGGCGGCAATTACGGGGCGCAGGGGATCTTCGGGCAGGCGATCAACATCGTGCCGGCCAGGAAGCTGGTGGTCGCGGTGGTCAGCAACTGGCCCGCCGCCACCTCGAGCGAATTGCGCGGCAAGACTGCCGCTGTGGTGGCGAAAATCGCTGCCGGGGGCTGAGCGGGAAGGGGACGCTTCCTGCGCTCCTGCCGGTTCCGGTCAGATGATGTTCCGGTAGACCCCGATATTGCTGTAGCGTTGCAGGATGTTGTCATGCACGATCGGGCTCAGCAGGTCCGAAAAGGCGCAGCCGACGATGCAATTGTCCCACCACACCACCTGCGCTTCGAGCGATTCGAGCCCCGGCAGCGTCAGCCAGCACAATTGGCCGTCGTGCATCCGGTTGATCGACGCGGCCGAAAAGCCCGAAATCGACAGGTCGTGCACAACACTCTGAAAGGCGCGGCCACCCGATGCGCGCAAGGTCGCCGGGATGGTCAGCCGGGTACGCGGCGCGCAGCGATCTTCCTGCGCCGCAATCTTGTAGCGGTCGGTTTCGATGGGCATGGCCTTGAACCTTGTTCCAAACAGCTTTGGTCTCTGTGTCTGATGTGGTCGCAGCGCCAGATGGCGGGAAATTCGTTAAGAAAGTCTTACCGCAAAAGATTGCCGGGGCGTTAGGCAGATAATCTGTGCAGCGCCGGAGCCGAGCCGTGCCGGTTCAGTCGATCCGTTCGCGGTGCAGCGCGGTGAAATCCTCGGTCAGCAGCGCCGTGATCCGGTCGGCCACCACATCCGGGGTCTTGACCTTGTAGGGGTCTTCGCCGGGATAGGCGCGGGCACGCATTTCGGTGCGGGTGGCGCCGGGATCGATGATCGCGACCCGCAGCGGGCTGATCCGCTCGACCTCGGCGGCATAGGTTTCGAGCAGGTTTTCGAAGGCCGCCTTGGTTGCGCCGTAAGCGCCCCAATAGGGCCGGGGCGCGGCGGCGACGCTGCTGGTCAGCGCGATGATCCGCCCGGCCGCTGCGCGGCGCAGCAGCATGTCGAACCCGGCGATCAGCGCCTGCGTCGCCACGACGTTGGTCATCATCGCCTGACTGAACTGCTTGGGATCGGCCTGCGACAGCGGGCTCAGTTCAGGCAGGTAGGCGGCCGACAGCACCATGATGTCGAGCGTTTCCCAACGTCCGGCAATCGCTGCGGCCAGACGGCTGACGGCGTCGGGCTCGGTCAGGTCGACCGGCGCGATGGTCGAGGTGCCGCCCTCCGCGTGGATCGCATCTTCGACCCCTTCCAGGGCCTTGACCTTGCGGGCCACCAGGATGACGTGCGCGCCCGCCGCGGCCAGAGCCTGCGCGGTGGCCGCGCCGATCCCCCGGCTCGCGCCGGTGACAAGCGCGGTGCGCCCGGAAAGCGGTTTGGTCAATTCGGTCATAAATCAGGCAGCCTTGGGGTCGGCGAAGGGAAGCTGGGCGGCCTTTTGTTCGGCCAGCGCCAGGTCGGTGAGCGAGGTTGGATATTCGCCGCTGAAGCAGGCGTCGCAGAATTGCGGGCAGGCCGCATTGCGCTTTTCCCCGCCCACCGCGCGATACAGACCGTCGATCGAGATGAAGGCGAGGCTGTCGGCCTTGATGAATTCGCGCATCGGTTCCAGCTCCATCCGCGCAGCCAGCAGCTTCGATCGTTCGGGGGTATCGACCCCGTAGAAGCAGGAATGTGCGGTCGGCGGGCTGGCGACCCGGAAATGCACCTCGCTCGCACCGGCTTCGCGCATCATCTCGACGATCTTGAGGCTGGTGGTGCCGCGCACGATCGAATCGTCGATCAGCACGATCCGCTTGCCCGCCACCAGCGCACGGTTGGCATTGTGCTTGCGCTTGACGCCCGAATGGCGCGCGCTGTCCGAAGGCTGGATGAAGGTGCGCCCGACATAGTGCGAGCGGATGATCCCGAGTTCGAACGGCACGCCCGAGGCCTGGGCAAAGCCGATCGCTGCCGGAACGCCGCTGTCAGGCACCGGGACCACCAGATCGGCATCGCACGGCGCTTCCAGGGCAAGCTGTTCGCCGATCGCCTTGCGCGCTTCATAGACCGACCGCCCGCCGAACACGCTGTCGGGGCGGCTGAAATAGACGTGTTCGAAGATGCAGGGGCGCGGCGGGGTGGTGCCGAACGGGCGCCAGCTGCGCACTTGCCCGGCGAAGTCGACTTGCAGCATCTCCCCCGGTTCGACGTCGCGGATGAAATCGGCGCCGACGACATCGAAGGCGACGGTTTCGGATGCGAACAGGATCGTGTCGCCCATCCGCCCCATCACCAGCGGGCGGATGCCCAGCGGATCGCGGCAGGCGATCATGCCTTCGGGTGTCATCACGATCAGCGCATAGGCACCCTCGACCAGTCGCAGCGCGTCCACCAGCCGGTCGGCAATGGTGGGATAGCGGCTGGTGGCGACCAGATGGATGATGACTTCGGTGTCGGAAGTCGACTGGAAGATCGATCCCTTGTTGACCAGATCCCGGCGCAGCGTGCCGGCATTGGAGAAATTGCCGTTATGCGCCACCGCGAACCCGCCGCTCGCCAGTTCGGCATAGAGCGGCTGCACGTTGCGCAGGCCCGCCCCGCCGGTTGTCGAATAGCGCACGTGCCCGGCCGCCATATTGCCCGGCAGTTCGGCGATCGCATCGGAGGAGGAGAAATTTTCCGCCACGTGGCCAAGCCCGCGCCGCGAGAAGAACTCCTTGCCGTCGTAACTCGTGATTCCGACCGCTTCCTGCCCGCGGTGCTGGAGTGCGTGGAGGCCGAGCGCGGTCATCGCGGTGGCATCGGCGGCGTTGATCGCGCCGAACACGCCGCATTCCTCGCGCAGCTTGTCCCCGTCCGCATCGCAGAAGGGGTGAGTAACATTGGTGGGAATTGGCATAACCGTGGCTGTCCGCTGAGCTGCCCCGTTTGGCTAAGGGGTCAATGGCGATGTGACGGATCAATTACAAGGAAAAGCGGGACGGGATGCCCGGGTTTTTCCTGACCGGCGTTTGACCGCGCGGCGCATCAAGGGGTTGCGCACAGCTTGGGCTGGCAAGCGGGATTGCCGCGCGCGGGGGCAGGCTCTACAGGCGGCGTTCAGCATTATTCGGGCAGCCGTCACCACCCATGCTTACTCCCTTCGAATGGATGATCGCCCGGCGCTACCTGCTGCCCGGCAAGAGCGAGGCCTTCATTGCGCTGGTCGCGGGCATTTCCGTGGGCGTGGTGATGCTGTCGGTCGCGATGCTGGTGGTGGTGATGAGCGTGATGAACGGCTTTCGCGCCGAATTGCTCGACAAGATCGTTGGTCTGAACGGCCATGCGGTGGTGCAGGCCTATGGCGGGCGACTGGAAAACTGGGAGGATGTGCTCGAACGCGTGCGCGCCACCCCCGGCGTGGTCGATGCCTCGCCGCTGATCGAACAGCCGTTGC
>DAIQNP010000214.1:0-4991 GCA_036788335.1 Erythrobacter sp. | reverse complement strand
CTATGCCGCCTATCAGGTGGGCGACCTGGCGACCTTGCTGCGGCTCGACACCCGGCTTGAAGGGCGCGAAGAGCAGCTCGATCTGGGCAAGGTGCTCGAAGGGCAGACCGATCCGCAGGCGATGACCGCGGCGCTGACACGGTTCCGCGACGGCGAATGGGCCGATGCCGGGCGCCAGCTGCTCGGACAGGCGCAGGACGCGTGGCTGGCCGAGGCGCTGACCGCCTCGACCGGCAGCGGGACGGCGTGGCAGGTGCTGGTGCAGCAGGTGCTGATCGGCAACCTGCGCTCGCCCAAGGCGCTCGCCAACCTGATCGGCGATGGCCTGCCCGCGCCCATCCGCCAGCGCCTCGACGCGGCGGTGATGGCGAGCACGGTCGGCCTGCCGCTCAACATGGACGCCTGGGACGGCTATCCCGCCGCGCGCGAACGGGTGTTCGAAGCCGCGCTGGCCGCAGACGCCAACCTGATCGTGCTGGCGGGCGACACCCACAATGGCTGGGCCTTCGACCTTGCGCATAACGGCAGCAAGGTCGGTGTCGAGCTGGGCGTGTGTTCGGTCAGTTCGCCGGGCTTCGAAAGCTACCTGTCCTTCGTCCCGCCCGCGACGATGGCGGCGGCGCTGGTGGCCGAGAACGAGCAACTGGTATGGGCCGACACCGCGCAGCGCGGCTACATGGTGGTCGACCTCACCCCGGCGCGCGCGGTGACCGAATACCGCTTCAGCGCCGGGATCAGGCAGCGCTCGACCAAGCTGGCGGGAACCAAGCGGATCACCACCGAGAAGGGCTCGGCGACGCTGACTGTCTGACCGCTCAACCGGCGAGAAACGCCGCAAGCGCGGCATTGGTCGCCGCCGGCTGGTCGAGCATGATGAAATGGCGCGCGCCTTCGACAGGTACGAAGGTGATCGCGGGCGTGCCCCGGAACTGGACCGGGTAGATCGCCTCGGCCGCTTCGGCGGTGACGGTCGGCGGATCGATCGGGTAGAGCATCGTCACCGGCACCTTCAGGTCGGGCAGACGCGGACGCAGGTCGGTGGTCATCAGGTCGTACATCAGGTTGCCGCGGACCGCGGGATCGGCGCTGGCGGCGTCGGTATCGACGACGCATTGCGCTGCGGGTGTCTTCGCCATGCCGCGCGCCAGCCCGGACGGCGCTGCGCAATCGGGCGCGGGAATATCCTTGCCCACCAGCGCCGCCGACATCGCACGCATCGCCTCCGCGCGGGGACGGGCCGCTTCGGCATCATCCACCCCCATCAGCACCGAGAAGAACGGCAGCGCGTCGACCACCATGATCGCCTCGACCAGATCGGGCCGGTCGAGGGCGAGGTTGATCGCGGCGAACCCGCCCATCGAATGGCCGACGATCCGCACCCGGCCAAGGCCGCGCGTCTCGATATAGCGGGCCAGATCGCTGACCAGCGCGGGCATCACCGGGCCTTGCGCGTTGGCGCCCGGCGCCGTCCCGCCGAATCCGTTCACCTGGACAAGGTGGACCCGGTAACCGGCCTTGGTCAAGGTTTCGGTCTGTCCCTGCCACACGCTGCGCGTCGAGGTGAGGCCGGGGATCAGGATCGCCTCGCGCGGCCCATCGCCGATGGTCTCGACGGTGAAACGCTCGGGCGCGGCAGCTTCGATGGCGTTTGCGGTGGCGTTTGCGGTAGCGGGGGCCGATTCGCTTTTTGCCAGCGCGGAGACCGGCATAAGCGCAGCCGCAAATGCAGCAGCGGTAAGCGCCGCCGCAGCGGTAAGCAGGGCAATCTTCATGGGGTCATTCCTATTCCCGAGTGAAAATTTCTTCGATAGCGAGGCCGAACAGTTCGGCGATGCTGAAGGCGAGCGGGAGCGAGGGGTCGTAGCGGCCGGTCTCGATCGCATTGACGCTCTGACGCGACACGCCGAGGCGGTCGGCGAGGTCCTGCTGGCTCCAGCTGCGTTCGGCGCGCAGAACCTTGAGGCGGTTGTTCATGGCCGCATCTCGATCACCAGCCGGCCAACGCCAAGGCCCGCGAACCACAGCAGCAGCACCCAGCCGATGTCGCCGCTGGTCACCAGACCGATGCCGGGACTGATCGCCAGACCGGCGATTTGCAGGCCCGCCCACAGCACCCCGCCCATCAGGGTCACGAAACTCGCCACCAGCAGTTGCCGGACCGCCAGCGAGCGCAGGTACTCGTCGCGCTCGTCACGGGTGTATTGGTGGATCGCCCAGATCATCCCCGCAAAACCGAGCAGCGGCAGCAGGAACACCAGCCGCAAGGTCTGCTTGTCCCACCCCATCGCCTGCCCGGCGGCAAACAGGCAGAAACCGGCGAACATCAATCCTGCCGCCGGGACGATCCGCCGCCAGAAGGTCCGCACCATCGGGCTCAGCGTGCCGAGCAGCCGGTGGCGTTTCCAGCTGGTCCAGACGATCATGACGGCGCAGACGAGCATCGCCGCCCAGAACGGGGCCACGGCAAGAGGGCCGGTGATGATTCCGTTAGCGACCGCAGCGCCGCCCGCGCCGAACGAGGCGATATAGCCGATGATCCACGGCCCGGTGCGCGGCGCCTGCCGGGTCAGTTCACGAGCGGTGGTCATGGTCAGGCGTCCTTTCGCATGGGGAGGGGCTGGCGGGATGGTGCTGGCTCGTGGCAACGCCCGGCGCGCGGGCTTTCGGGCGGTTGTTCATTCGCCGCGCACCTTGATCCACAGCTGGGCGGCGCCGAGGCCGATCGACCAGACCGGCAGCACCCACCACGCCCAGAGGTGCGGGACGAGTTCGAACATTTCCAGAAAGCCCCAGAAAATCCCCACCCCCAGCACCATGCCGAGGCTGATCAGCGCGGCCTGCACGGTCTTGAAGCGCAGGTATTCATCAGTCTCTTCGACGAGGTAGCGCCCCATCGCCCAGATCATGACGAAGGTCGGCAAGGTCGGCAGCAATGCGATCGCGAACACCACCGGCCCCGACAGGTCGTATGCGTTCCAAAGTGCAATCGCGATCCCGAGGCCGAGCACATAGCCGAGCGACGCCCCCAATATCCGGCGATTGTAACGCCTGATTGCCGCATTGGCGGCGCAGTGACGCTCGCTGGCGCGGACCAACGGGATCAGCAGGCCCATGGCGCCGACAAACAGGATCAACCCGACAGGAGGCTCGATCGCATCGCTGAGGTGCAGGGCGGCGATGATGGCCGAAGCGATGAGGTAAAGCGCACCCCAGAACCACGGGCCGCGCTCTGCCGGAATGTCGGCAGCGGTCATGGCTCAGCGCTCCTGCGCGGCGCAGGCCGGGCGGCGGCGCAGCAGGAACGGCAGCATGGCCAGCGGCGCGACCTGGGCAACGCCCTCAGGCATCAACTCGGCAACCGCGAGCATCGCAATGGCGAGTAGGAGAGCGGCAAGCAGCAAGGCCTCGTGAATGCGGTTCATGGAAAGCTCCTTTTTCATAATGACAAGGGTGCTTTACGTCAGGACCGTGCCTTTTGTCAAGGAGACTTTCCATCAACCGCCGCGACAACCCCGCGCCAGGGAGTGTTTCATCAACTTGCGCGTGACTTTGGGCGGTAGGATGCCTATTTCTCCCGCATGGCCAAGCTGCTGACCACCACCGCCGCCACCACCACCCGGACTACGATCCGGGGACGGCGGCGCGCGCGGTAGGCACGCGGCCCGCCGTCCCGGGTTCGGGCGGCGCGGTGTCCTTGTCCGAAACCGGCTTTCATCCCAACACCGCTCTTCCGGTGCGCGGCTGCTTGTGGCAGGGCGCGCTCCAAACGAGACGGACCGCAATGATGACCGAACTGCTCAAGATCAGCCTGCCGGATGGATCGGTGCGCGAAGTGGCGCCGGGTTCGACCCCCGCCGATATCGCCGCCGCAATCGGCCCCGGCCTCGCCAAGGCGGCGCTGGCCGCGCGGGTCGACGGGGAACTGCGCGATCTCAACCGGCCATTCGAAGGCGATGCCGCCCTCGCGTTGGTGACCGCCCGCGACGAGGCCGATGCGCTCGAACTCGCCCGCCACGATTACGCCCACGTGCTGGCCGAAGCGGTGCAGGCGCTGTTCCCCGGCACGCAGATCACCTTCGGCCCCTCGACCGACGATGGCTTCTACTACGACGTCAAAGCACCCGAGGGCCGCGAGCCGTTCAGCATGGACGACCTGCCCGCCATCGAGGAGGAAATGCGCCGCATCATCCGCGCCGACAAGCCGCTGGTGCGCGAGGTCTGGAGCCGCGAGGCGCTGATCGCCAAGTGGGCGGCGGAGGGCGAGACCTTCAAGGCCGAATGGGCCATGGAGCTGCCCGAAGGCGAGGAACTGACCGTCTATTGGTCAGGCACCGACTGGCTCGACATGTGCCGCGGCCCGCACCTGCCCTCCACCGGCAAGCTGGACCCGGACGCCTTCAAGCTGATGCGCGTCGCAGGCGCGTACTGGCGCGGAGACCAGAACAATGCGCAGCTGACGCGCATCTATGGCACCGGCTGGCTCAACAAGAAGCAGCTCGCCGCGCACCTCACGCGGCTGGAGGAAGCCGCCAAGCGCGACCATCGCAAGCTGGGGCGCGAGATGGACCTGTTCCACTTGCAGGAAGAGGCCCACGGCAGCGTCTTCTGGCACCCCAAGGGCTACCGCATCTGGCGCGCGCTCGAAGCCTATATGCGCCGCAAGATGGACGGCGCGGGGTATCAG
Organism: Erythrobacter sp.; assembly: GCA_036788335.1. GTDB lineage: Bacteria > Pseudomonadota > Alphaproteobacteria > Sphingomonadales > Sphingomonadaceae > Erythrobacter. The sequence continues at coordinate 307 of DAIQNP010000214.1, read as the reverse complement.
GAGATCAAGACGCCGCAGGTGATGGACGCGCGCCAGTGGGAACAGTCCGGCCACTGGGGCAAGTACCGCGAAAACATGTTCGTCATCCCCGACGAGGTGCCGAACACCGAGGATGAAGGCCCGGTCATCAGCGGCGAGGCGCATTGGATGGCGCTCAAACCGATGAACTGTCCGGCGCATGTGCTGGTGTTCAAGCAGGGCATCACCTCCTACCGCGACCTGCCGATCCGGCTGGGCGAAATGGGCTGCTGTCACCGCAACGAACCCCACGGCGCGCTGCACGGGCTGATGCGGGTGCGCCAGTTCA
>DAIQNP010000213.1:0-4996 GCA_036788335.1 Erythrobacter sp. | reverse complement strand
ATGTGGTGATGGACGGGTTCGATCTGGGCATCGGCATCCTGTTCCCGACCTTCCGCGTGGGGCAGGGCCGCAACCGGGCGATGAATTCGATCGCGCCGGTGTGGGACGGGAACGAGACCTGGCTGGTGCTGGGCGGGGGCGGGCTGTTCGCTGCCTTTCCGCTGGCCTATGCGGTGATCCTGCCCGCAACCTATCCGCTGGTCATCGCGATGCTGCTGGGGCTGGTATTCCGGGGCGTGGCATTCGAATACCGCTGGCGCGATCCGGCGCACCAGAAATTCTGGGACAATGCCTTTTTCGGTGGGTCGCTGGTCGCGGCGATGTCGCAGGGGATGATTCTGGGCGCTCTGCTTCAGGGGATCGAGATCGAAGGCCGCTCCTATGCCGGCAGCTGGTGGGACTGGCTGACGCCCTATACTTTTCTGACCGGGCTGGGCACGGTCGCCGGCTATGCCCTGCTGGGCAGCACCTGGCTGATCTGGAAGCTGGACGGCGGCGTGCAGGCCCATGCGCGCTATGTCGCCTTTCGCGCCGGGATTGCGACCATCGTGCTGATGGGGGCGGTGAGCCTCTACAACATGACCCTCAACCCCGAATATGCCGCACACTGGCTGACCGCTCCTCAGGTCTACTGGGTCGCGCCGGTGCCGATCATCACCGGGATCATCGCCGTGTCGATGCTGCGGGCGATCACAAAGGACCGCAATTCCAAGCCGTTCTGGCTGGCGATCGCGCTGTTTTTCCTTGGCATGGCGGGGCTGGGGGTGACGATCTTCCCCTATGTCGTCCCGCCCGGCGTCACCATCTGGGACGCCGCTGCGCCCGAAAGCAGCCAGATCTTCATGCTGTTCGGCGTGGCGATCACCATGCCGCTGATTATCGGATATACGGCGTGGGCCTACTGGGTGTTCCGCGGCAAGGTGGGTGATGAAGGATACCATTGATGCTTGCGCCGCCAGAGCCACCGCCCGAAGGCCCCTTGTGGCAGCGTCTGCTGTGGATGGCGGGCATCTGGGCGGCCAGCGTTGCGGTGCTGGGCATGGTGGCCTATGTGATCCGCCTGTGGATCGCGCCCTGATGATCAAGCCATGAGCGCCCCCGTCAAGGTCTGGTTCGACGGAGCTTGCCCGCTGTGCCGCCGCGAAATCGCGGTGATGCGGTGGCTCGACAAGCGCGGGGCGATCGCCTTCGTCGATGTGGCGGACGGCGCCGCCCCCTCGTGCCCGATCGACCGCGCGGCGCTGCTCGCCCGCTTCCATGCCGAGGAGGACGGGGTGGTGCATGACGGCGCGGCGGCATTTGCCGCGATGTGGCGCGCGATTCCCTTGCTGCGCCCGCTGGGGCTGGCGGCGCGCAATGGCATCGTGCTGCGGCTGCTGGAGGCGGCCTACCTGCAATTCCTCAAGGTGCGGCCCCGGCTGCAACGGTTCTTCGCCTAGAATTCGCTTGCCCCGCCGCGCTGCATGGTCTGAATCCCGTCGCAAACCAAAACGGGAGAGACGGTGCCATGAGCAATTTCGGCGCGATGCAGAACGCGATCTACAATGCTGGGTTGCACGGCATCCTGCCCACCTTCCCGGTCGATTTCGCCACGCTGGAACGGCGCGCGCATCAGGCGATGGGGCCGAGCCTGACCAATTATGTCGCAGGCGGCTGCGGGGACGAACACACGCAGGACCAGAACGCTGCGGCCTTCCACCACTGGGGCATGGTGCCGCGGATGATGGTCGATTGCAGCACCCGCGACCTGTCGGTGGAATTGTTCGGCCATACCTATCCCACCCCGCTGTTCATGGCCCCCATCGGGCTCAACGGCGAGGCGTCGCAGGACCGGCATGGCGACATGGCGGCGGCGCGCGCTTCGGCCATGACGGGGGTGCCGTTCTGTGCCTCGACCCTGTCGAACGATCCGCTGGAGGAGGTAAAGGCCGCCTGCGGCGATACGCCGGCGTGGTTCCAGCTCTACACCCCGAAGAACCGCGAGCTGGCGGAGAGCCTGATCCGTCGCGCCGAGGACGCGGGATATTCCGCGCTGGTGGTGACGCTGGATACCTGGGTGACGGGCTGGCGGCCGCGCGACCTCAACGCGTCGAACTTCCCGCAGCTGCGCGGCAAGGTGTTGCAGAACTACTTCACCGATCCGGTGTTCCGTTCATTGCTCGCCAAGCCGCCCGAGGAGGACCCGGCCGCGGCGATCTTCACCTGGGCGGCGACCTTCGGGCAGGTGCTGACCTGGGACGATATGGCGTGGTTCAAGTCGGTGACCAAGCTTCCGGTGGTGCTCAAGGGCATCTGCCACCCCGACGATGCGCGCCGGGCGGCCGATTGCGGGGCGGACGCGGTCTATTGTTCGAATCACGGCGGACGGCAGGCCAATGGCGGGATCGCGACGATCGACCTGCTCGCGGACGTGGTCGCCGCGGCGGGCGATGTGCCGGTGCTGTTCGACAGCGGGGTCCGGTCCGGCACCGATGCGGTCAAGGCGCTGGCGATGGGCGCGCGGGCGGTGGGCGTGGGGCGGCCCTATACCTACGGGCTGGCGCTGGGCGGAGCCGAAGGCGCGGCGTGGGTGCTGCAATCGATCCTGGCGGAGGCCGACCTGCTGATGGCGGTCAACGGCTATCCGAGCCTGGCCGATGTGCGGTCGGCGGGCGTGCGGCGCACGGGTCGGTAGGATTCTCTCAATTCGACTCGTGTTATCCACAGGATCGGTGTTAACTATCGCGACATAATAAAACTCCGATTCGGGGACGCACAGCATGGCAAAGCCGACGATCTGGTCCAGCGGGCCAGACCCAATGAGCCGTACGGTCTGCATCAAGGACGAATATTCGCGCCGCGCGCGCTATGGCCGGATCCAGCCGATGAAGCGCCGACGCGGACTGGCCGCGCTGCTCTTGCGACTGATCCCGACAGCCGGACGCTCCTGACGGTTCTGCCCCGACTGGTCCGGGTCGCCCGTCGCTCCCGGCCGAAGGCGGGGAAAAGCCGGATCAAGCTTGCTTGGCATTGAAATTATGTTGCGCGCCGTATAGCGCCGTCCCCGCTGCATCGCGAGGAGAGAATCATGCTGGTCGGCGTTCCCAAGGAAATCAAGCCGAGCGAATTCCGCGTCGGTCTCACCCCCGAAGCCGTGCGCGAGTACGTGATCGCCGGGCACCGCGTTATCGTTGAAACCGGCGCCGGGCTCGGCATCGACAAGGATGACGAAACCTACCGCAAGGCCGGGGCCGAAGTGGTCGATACCGCCGCTGAAGTCTTCGCCCGCGCCGACATGGTGGTGAAGGTCAAGGAACCGCAACCGGCCGAATGGGTGCAACTGCGCGAAGGGCAGATCCTGTTCACCTACCTCCACTTGGCTCCCGATCCCGATCAGGCGCGCGGGCTGATGGAATCGGGCGTGTCGGCCATTGCCTATGAAACCGTGACCGGACCGGGCGGCGCGCTGCCGCTGCTCGCGCCGATGAGCGAAGTCGCCGGACGGCTGGCGATCGAGGCAGGGGCGCTGGCACTGCGGGCAAACACCGGCGGGCGCGGAACGCTGATGGGCGGCGTCCCCGGCGTGCTTCCGGCGCGGGTCGTCATCCTCGGCGGCGGCGTGGTGGGCACGCAGGCGGCGCGGATGGCGGTGGGGCTGGGCGCGAGCGTCGAGATCTTCGACCGCTCGCTTCCCCGCCTGCGCCAATTGGACGAGATGTTCCAGGGCCGCGCCATCACCCGCTTCTCCACCGCCGGCACGATCGAACAGGCGGTCAACCAGGCCGATGTCGTGATCGGTGCGGTGCTGATCCCCGGAGCGAGCGCGCCGCACCTCGTCACCCGCGCGATGTTGCCGGACATGAAGCGCCGCGCAGTGCTGGTCGATGTTGCGATCGATCAGGGCGGCTGTTTCGAGACCTCGCATCCCACCACCCACGAACACCCGACCTACGAGGTCGACGGGATCATCCACTACTGTGTCGCCAACATGCCCGGCGCGGTGCCGCTGACCAGCAGCTATGCGCTCAACAACGCCACTCTGCCGTTCGGGTTGGCTTTGGCGAACAAGGGCTTGCAGGCCTGCGAGGACGATCCGCACCTCGCCCCCGGCCTCAATGTTCATCGCGGCAGGATTGTCAATTCTGCAGTTGCCGAGAGCCTCGGCTTCTGACTGTTGCGTTTTTCCGCACAAATGGTGCTGCCAATTCGCGGGTAATTCTCGCTGGCTGATCGTAAATCAGGGGCACCACGAAAGGTGCCCCGATGAAACCGTTCAACCCGCAGCCGCTTGTTCGTACCATCAACCCCGATGTGATCATCGAAACCCACGTCGCCCCGCAATCGGCCAGCGACCGGGTCGCCTTCGCCTTCGTCAAGCTGCTGCGCTTCTTTGCCGATCGCTTCTTCTCCAATCGCTACGGCCACCGCGCCGTGGTGCTGGAAACGGTCGCGGCCGTGCCCGGCATGGTCGGCGGACTGTGGCAGCACCTCAACGCGCTGCGCACGATGCGCGACGATGAAGGCTGGATCCGCACGCTGCTCGACGAGGCCGAGAACGAGCGGATGCACCTGATGACCTTCATCGAGATCGCCAAGCCCAGCGCCATCGAACGCTTTCTGGTGCTGGCGGTGCAGCTGGTGTTCTACAACTTCTACTTCTTCCTCTACCTGTTCGCCCCGCGCACGGCGCACCGGGTGGTCGCCTATTTCGAAGAAGAGGCGGTCTACAGCTACACCCAGTACCTCGCCGAGGTGGATGCCGGACGGCTTGAAAACGTGCCCGCGCCGCAGCTGGCGATCGACTACTGGCAGCTGCCGCAGAACGCCCGCCTGCGCGACGTGATCCTCGCCGTCCGCGCCGACGAGGCCGAGCACCGCGATGTGAACCACTATTTCGTCAGCGAACTCGACAGTCGCAAGGCACACAAGCCGCTCGAAGGCCGGACCGCACCTTGACGGGGGCCTAGACCGCCACCACCTCCTGCTCGATTGCGCCGAAGATCGAGTGGTTGTGCTC
>DAIQNP010000212.1:4557-4997 GCA_036788335.1 Erythrobacter sp. | reverse complement strand
ATCGTCACCCGCCACCTGATGCCCGGCGTCGAGGCGCGGATGCGCGAATTGTTCGGCGTGGTGCTCAACGAAAGCGACGTGCCGCTGACCCGCGAAGCGCTCGCCGCGGCTATGCAGGATTGCGACGTGCTGGTGCCGACCGTGACCGACCGGATCGACGCCGAGTTGATCGCAGGTGCGGGAGATCGGCTCGGACTGATCGCCAATTTTGGTGCGGGGACCGAGCATATCGATCTTGCCGCCGCCGCCGCGCGCCGCATCCTTGTCACCAACACGCCGGGCGTGTTCACCGACGACACCGCCGACCTCGCGATGGCCGGGATCATCGGCGTGCCGCGCCGGATTCGCGAAGGCATCGGGCTGGTGCGCAGCGGGCAATGGACCGGCTGGGCACCTTCCGGCCTGCTCGGGCGCAAGCTGGGCGGCAAGGTGCTGGGGAT
>DAIQNP010000212.1:0-4546 GCA_036788335.1 Erythrobacter sp. | reverse complement strand
GGGCCGCAGCGGCCAGGCGGTCGCCCACCGCGCCCGCGCCTTCGGGCTGGAGTCGATCTACCACAACCGCAAGCGCCTGCCCGAAGCGGTCGAGACCATGCTGGGCGTGCGCTACGTCATTGACCTCGACGCGCTAGTAGCCGAATCCGACATCCTCACCCTGCACTGCCCGCTGACCGAGGATACCCGCGCGCTTGTCGACGCGCGGCGGATCGCGCTGATGAAGGCGGGAAGTTGCATCATCAACACCGCGCGCGGCGAATTGATCGATCAGGAAGCGCTGATCGCGGCGCTGCAATCGGGTCATCTGGCAGGCGCGGGGCTCGACGTCTATCCGGACGAACCCAATGTCGACCGCCGGTTGATCGAGCACCCCAATGTCATGACCCTCCCCCACATCGGCAGCGCCACAGCCGAGGGCCGCGAGGATTCGGGCCACAAGGTCATCGCCAATATCCGCATGTGGGCCGACCGGCACAGGCCGCCTGATCAGGTGCTGACCGCGCTGGTGCGGGGTTAGGTCTTCAACCTCTCGCCGAGTTCGGCGACGATCCGCGCTATCGCCGGGCGGCTCGATCCCATCGCGAAATGGCGAAACGGCACTTCGACCTCGGCATCGCGTTCATCCGGCAGGCCCCGCGCCGAAGCCGGGGCGATCACGCCGTCATTGCGCGACCACAGGGCGATGGTCGGCACATGCGGCTTGATTGACGGATTATCACCCAGCGGCGGAGCATCGACCGTGTGATCATTGAGCGCCTCGTACACCCGCCAGGCGTTGTTGGCGCGGCGGTCCCCCGAGAACGGCGTGCCGAGCGTCATCACGAGTTCGACCAGGTCCGGATACCGCTGAGCCAGCACGCGGGCATAGATGCCGCCGAGACTCCACCCGACCAAAGCCACCTTGCGCCCCTCAGCCTCCGCCACCTCGGCGAGCCGGGCCTGAGCGCGGGCGAAGGTTTCCGGCGTGATCCCGGTCACGAAGCCGAGCTGTGAGGGATGCGAACGGAAGCCAGCCCGGTCGAGCGTGCGGCGCAGAAGCGATGTCGACTGATCGCTCGACAGGATGCCGGGAAAGACCAGCACCGGCTGCCCCCTGCCCGACCCTGCTGCGGTGACCGGGCGGACCGGACGCAGCGGGCTGACGATAATCGCCGCGGTGTGCGGCAACTCCCGCAGCCAGAGCGACAACGGCGGCGGAGCAGTATCATCCCGCGCCGCCACGCCGCTCAATCCCCCGTCAAAATCCGCTCGACCAACTCGCCCACGCTCGGCGTGTAGCCGTTGGAGAAGAACGGGTCGGTCTTGAACCGGTAGGCCGCGTGGCCGGCGAAGGCGAGGTTCTTGTCCGGGTCGTCGCCGTGGGCGATGTCCTGCAAGGTCTTCTGGATGCAGAAACTGCGCGGATCGGCCAGACGCCCGGTGGTGTAGTCGTCGTGGTCCTTCCAGCTGGAAAAACCGCAATGCGACAGGCAGCCCATGCAGGCCTGCTGGTCTTCGCGGATGGTGTCGCGCGATTCCGGCGTCACGAACACGATCGTGCCGTCGGGTGTTTTCAACGGCTCGCTATGCCCGGCGCGCATCCACATGTCGGCCTTGGCCTTGTCCTCGGGCGTGACCCAGAAGCTGCGGGCCTTGCCGTCTTCGCCCAATTGCACCGTGCCATCTTCCGCGCCGCGCTTGAAGAACGGGATCTGGCGTTCGCTGCGGTGCATCAGGTCATAAAGGAACGGGGTCTTGACCGCGCTCGAATAGAACCCGGTGGGCGAGAACTTGTGGAGCAGCACATCGCCCGGCTCGACGGTGCGCAGCATGTCCTTCCAGATCTGCGGGATCGGGCTTTCGCGGGTCAGAAGGGGGCGCGTACCGAACTGGAAGGCGATTTTCCCAAGCTCGGGATTATCGATCCAGTTGTTCCATTCGCGCAGGTACCAGACGCCGCCGGCCATCACGATCGGCACGTCATCCGAAACCCCTTCGGCGCGCATCATGTCGCGCAGCGCCTTGACGCGGGGGTACGGATCTTCGGGCTTGGTCGGGTCTTCGGCGTTGGACAGGCCGTTGTGCCCGCCCGCCAGCCACGGATCTTCATAGACCACTGCCGCCATCAGGTCGGGGACCTTGTGATAGCTGCGCTTCCACAGCGCGCGGAACGCCCGGCCCGAACTGACGATCGGCAGGTAGCTGACGTTGAACCGCGCCGCGATTTCGGCCAGCTTGTAGGGCATCCCCGCCCCGCAGGTGACACCCGCCACCATGCCGCGGGTGTTTTCCAGCACGCCTTCGAGCACGGCCTGCGCCCCGCCCATTTCCCACAGCACGTTAATGTTGATCGCGCCCTTGCCGTCCGACATCTCGAAGGCTTTCTTCACCTGCGTGGTCGCGCCATCGATGGCGTAGCGGATCAGTTCCTGGTGCCGTTCGGCGCGGGTGGCGCCGTGATAGACCTGCGGGATGGCGTTGCCCTCGGCATCATAGCTGTCGGCATTGACCGCGCTGACCGTGCCGATGCCGCCCGCTGCCGCCCATGCGCCGGAACTTGCATGATTGGTCGCCGACACACCCTTGCCGCCTTCGACCAGCGGCCAGACTTCACGCCCGCCATAAACGATCGGGCTCAATCCCTTGAACAATGAAAACTCCCCTTCGCGCCCTTCTGACGCGCATTAAGCATGAATTCCATAAAGTGCCGAAATGGCCCCTGCAACCTCAGGCGCAACCCCATGCGACGGGTCTCGTCACTGCGCGCTGCTGCACGTCCTTATCTGATCGGGTTGGCTCCGCGCCTTGCCCCGCTTGAAACGGGCGACATAGCCTTCGATATCCGGCCGCTCGATATATTCGACCAGCTGATAACCGATAGCCTCGAATTCGCAGAACAGCAGGCTGTGCGGGATTCCATGCTGGCCCACCGTGCGATCGGCTTCGACCACGATGATCTCGCCCTCGTTCGCCAGTGCGGGCCACATGTGCCACAGGAAGGCATAGGGCTCGGTCACCTCATGATACATATGGACCATGAAAATGCGGTCGAAACTGTCGGGCGGCAGCTGCGGATCGTCTTCCTCGCCCAGCTTGATCGAGATGTTTTCGAGCCGTTCGCGCTCGACCCGGCGGCCGAGCCGTTCCAACGCCTCGCGGCTGATGTCCTGCGCCAGCACGCGCCCGTCGTCGCCCACCCGTTCGGCGAGGCGAACGGTGTAATAGCCCTCGCCCGCGCCGATGTCGGCAACCGTCATGCCGGGGCGGATCGCGGCGAGTTCCATCACCACCTGCGCCTCGCCGCGTTCGTCGCGCGCGTCCTCGTTGGAAAACTGGTACGACACCACTTCTGCGACCGGGCGGTCGGGCTTGGGAAACTGGACGGCGCTATCGGTCCGGCCGCCGGAAACCGGGGCAAGGCCGTCGCACCCGGCCAGCGCCAGCGCGGCCAGCAAGGCCATGCCCGGCATCGCCCAACCCGGCCCCCGCACGGCTATTCGACGTCCTCGATCTCGACCTTCTCCCCCGTCACCCGCTGGGCGAGTGCGGCCGAGATGAAGGCATCGATCTCGCCGTCGAGCACATTGTCGGGCGACGATGAGACCACGCCGGTGCGCAGGTCCTTGACCATCTGATAGGGCTGCAACACGTAGGAACGAATCTGGTGACCCCACCCGATCTCGCTCTTTTCCTGGTACTCACCGGATGCAGCCGCTTCGCGGATCGCCATCTCGCGTTCGAACATCCGGGCTTTCAGCATGTTCATCGCGGTGGCGCGGTTCTTGTGCTGGCTGCGGTCGTTCTGGCTGGCGACCACGATCCCGGTCGGGATGTGAGTAATCCGCACTGCAGAATCGGTGGTGTTGACGTGCTGCCCGCCTGCGCCGGACGCGCGGTAGGTATCGATCTTGAGATCGCCTTCGTTGATTTCGATGTCGATGTCGTCGTCGATCACCGGATAGACCCACACGCTCGAAAAGCTGGTGTGGCGGCGGGCCGAACTGTCATAAGGGCTGATCCGGACGAGGCGATGGACCCCGCTTTCGGTCTTGGCATAGCCATAGGCGCCCTCGCCCTTGACCAGCAATGTCGCTGACTTGATCCCGGCCTGATCGCCCGACTGGTATTCGACCGTCTCGACCTTGAAGCCGCGCCGTTCGGCCCATCGGGCGTACATCCGCAGCAGCATCTCGGCCCAGTCCTGGCTCTCGGTCCCGCCGGCCCCTGCATGGATTTCGACATAGGTGTCGTTGCCGTCGGCCTCGCCCGACAGCAGCGCCTGAACCTTGTCGGCATCGGCGCGGTCGGCAAGGCGGGCCAAGGTGGCAAGGCCATCGGCAACGATGCTGTCCTCGCCCTCGGCCTCGCCCATTTCGATGAACTCGATCGCGTCGGCCATTTCGGCGGCGATGTCGTTGACCGTGTTGACCGCGGTTTCGAGCGTCTTCTGTTCGCGACTGATCGCCTGCGCCTGCTTGGGATTGTCCCACAGCGCCGGGTCCTGCACGCGAGCGTTCAATTCGTCGAGCCGCCGCAGCGCCCGTTCCCAGTCGAGCGACAGTCG
>DAIQNP010000211.1:0-5003 GCA_036788335.1 Erythrobacter sp. | reverse complement strand
ATAGAAGGTCGCAATCAGGCTGCCGAGCGACCAGAGCGTGGCAATCCCGTACTTACCGATTGTGAACGCCATCGCGCCAAACACGCCAATCGGGGCGGCGAGCATTGCAATATGAACAATCTTGAAAACCGCCTTGTTCGCCAGCCTGAAGCCATCGACAATCCTCTCGCCCGCAGGGCCAAGCAAGGCCAGCGCCACGCCGGTCAGGATGGCCACAAACAGGGTTTGCAGCACGAGGCCGGAGGAAAATGCACCAACGAATGTATCGGGAATAATGGCCAGCAAGAAATCAACCAGAGTCTGGTCTTTGGCCTTGCCCTGATATTCGGAAATCGCCGCCGGATCGAGGGTGGCAGGGTCGATATTGAGACCGGCACCCGGGCGCACCACATTGGCCACAACCAGTCCGACGACAAGTGCAAAGCTGGACACGACAAGGAAATAGGTCAGCGCCTTGCCGCCGACCTTGCCGACGCGTTCAAGGTCGCTCATCCCGGCGATGCCGACAACGACCGTGCAAAAGATCACCGGCGAAATGATCATTTTAACGAGTTTGATGAAGGCGTCGCCCAGCGGCTTCAGACTGGCACCAAAGTCGGGGAAGAAATGGCCCACCAGTATCCCAGCGATCAGGGCAATGATCACCATCGCGTAAAGCGAGCGGTACCAGCGCCCTTTGCGCGGCGCCGCAATCGGTGAGGCGATGGATTGTTCTATGGTCATTGATCCCGCCGAAATCTTGCCCGGTCAGGACAGGTAATGGCCTAACCAATAGTGCTACTTTGACCTGATAGATTTGCGAGGCTATGTCGTCAACAATTCGCCGGACCTGCGGCCCGGTTATAGGGAGACCCGCCGCATGATCAAATGCACCCGCCGTTCAGCATTGATTGGAAGCAGCACTGCCGCATTCTCGCTGCTCGCTCCGAAGCAGGTGATCGCTACACCCGGACGCCGCGATAGCGCGCCGATTGCCGCAGCTGAAACGGCCCGCATCTTGCGCCGCGAACTCGTGCCCGATCCGGTCGTGGTGGAATCCGTCAGCCTGCTGCAACGCGGAGACCAGTATTTCGTTCGCGTGCGCGATACTGACGGGGGCGAAGGCATCGCGCTATGCAATCCCAATCTCATGAACGGTGCCTGGCCAATCTTCCTGACACGTGTCGCGCCGTTCTTCAAAGGGAAAGATCTGCGCGATCTGGAGCGGATCCAGAACGATCTTTACGTGTGGCAGCTCAATTACAAATGGCAGGGGCTGGCGTTCTGGTGCGTCCATGCGTGGATGGAGTTCGCCGCGCTGGATCTGCTCGGCAAGCGGGCGGGAAAATCGGCCAGCGAATTGCTGGGCGGCCCGCTGCGCCGCGACAGCGGTATCTATTATGCGAGCAGCAATCGCGGCAACAGCCCCGAGGCCGAAATTGCCCACCTTCAGAAACTGGTTGACCGGGCCGAGGCCAAGGCGCTCAAATTCCGGCTAGGCGCGCGCATGCGCTATGACGATGCCAACAGCAGTTATGATGTGCCGCTGGCCATTCGCATCGGCCGGATGCTCGAAGATCACGGTTACGGATTTTACGAAGAGCCGGTGAAATTCGATCATTACGAGGAGCTGGCCTACGTCTCACGGAAGCTCAAGGTGCCGATGGCGTTCGGTGAGCAGGAAGTCAGCATGCGCCGGTTCCGGTGGTTGATCGAGAATGACATCGTCCAGATCGTTCAGCCTGACTTGTTGTTTAATGGAGGACTGATCCGCGCCTTGCGGGTCGCCCGCATGGCCGCCGCAAGGGGGATCAAATGCGTCCCGCACATGTCGGGCAGCGGCCTTGGTTCCCTCTATGTGATGCACTTCGCCGGGGCTTGCCCGAACACGACCGATTATCAGGAATACAAGGGCAAGGAAATGGTCCCTCACGAGATTGTTGGAACCGGCAAGCCGCTCACCGTGGTGGATGGCAGGGTCGCAATCCCAACCGGGTCAGGGCTGGGGGTGGCGTTCGACCCCGACTATCTTCGCACTGCTGTCGAAATGGCCCTGCCGGGTGCCGATCTCAACGGCGAATAGCGATCAATCGATCGCTGCCGGCTCAAGGCGCGGCAGGATCATGTGGATGATCAGAAGCGCGATCAGATACATTGAACCGATGGCAAGGAAGATGGTGATGTAGCTGCCGGTGTTCTCGAGCACATATCCAGCATATTTCGCCATCAACATCCCGCCGATTGCGCCAGCGGTGCCGCCGAAGCCGACCACCGATGCAACGGCGCGGCGCGGCATGGTGTCGGACGCCAGCGTGAAGAGATTGGCCGACCAGCCCTGATGTGCGGCCGCTGCAAGGCCAATGATACCGACCGCGATCAGCAAGTTCTCGGCATAGATTGCGAGGCTGACCGGGAGCACGCACAGCGCGCAGACCAGCATCGCTGTCTTGCGTCCGGCATTGATGCTCCAGCCACGCTTGATCAGCCAGGAAGAATACCAGCCTCCGCCGATGCTGCCGACATCGGCGAGTAGATAAATGGCGACGAGCGGTGGCCCGAAGGTCTTAAGATCAAGTCCGTAGGTCTTGCCGAAGAAATCAGGCAGCCAAAACAGAAAGAACCACCAGATCGGATCGGTGAGGAATTTGCCGATGGCAAATGCCCAAGTCTGACGGTGGCGGGCCAGAGTAAGCCAAGGGATTCGGATATCGCTTTCGATCGGATCGCTGCGGATATGGGCAAGTTCGGCAGACGAAACGGAGGGAGAATGCTCGGGCTGGCGATACACCCAGAACCACAGAATCAACCACAGGAAACCGAGCGCTCCGGTAATCAGAAAACCCGCCTGCCAGCCCAACGCCAGATCGATCACGAGGAAAGGCACCAGCAGCGGCGTGACAATCGCACCAATATTCGATCCGCTGTTGAACAGCCCGGTCGCCAGCGCCCGTTCCTTCTTGGGAAACCAGTCTGCCGTCGCCTTGATTGCGGCAGGGAAATTGCCGGCCTCGCCCAGCCCCAGCCCGAACCGGGCAAGCGCAAATGTGGCGACGCTCGACGCCGCAGCATGCGCCATGCCGAACAGGCTCCACACGGTCACGGCAAGAGCATACCCCCACTTGACGCCAACCCGGTCGATCAGGCGACCGACCGTGACCAAGCCGATTGCATAGGCCGCCTGAAACCAGAACACGATGTCGGCATAGTCGCTTTCCGACCAGCCAAATTCGGCCGAAAGCGTGGGCTTGAGAATGCCGATGACCTGACGGTCGATGTAGTTGATAGTCGTGGCCAGGAACAGCAGTGCACAGATCAACCAGCGGTGGCGCGACATCCCGCTCGAGCCCGATATGGCGCTGCCCTCCATCCCCATTCTCTCCTACCCCTTGGCTTGATGCTTGGGCGTTTGGGCTATATAGGTCAGACCAATCTGTCAAATCAGATAGTCCAATTGAGGGTGAACATGCAGGCATATTTCCGGTTCCTCGCTCCTCCCCTCGCCGCTTTTGCTGCAGCGCCCGTGCAGGCCGATGAGATACCGCTGAATGCAGTCGAGTGCGAGCTGACTGCCTTTGGCGCGATTGCTGATGATGGGGTTGACGACACCAAAGCACTGCAAGCGGCGCTTGATCAGTGTGCGGCGCAGGGGCGTCAGGTGACCGTCCCGGCAGGCCGGTTCGATATCGGGCATATCCGCCTGCCATCAGGCGCCGATCTGTATCTTTCGCCCAATGGCGCATTGGTCGGTTCGACGCGATTTGCCGATTATCCTGCGATCCCCGAGACCGACGGCCATCGCGCGTGGTTTTTTGCCGACGATGCACGCAACATCCACATCTCCGGCAGTGGCACGCTGGATGGTGCGGCGACCCCGGTCTACAAGTTGATGGACGAGATCATTGCCAAAGACCGCAATGATCCACGGGCCGACCAGCGCATCCGGTTCGGCATCCTGCTGCGCCGCTGCGACAATGTCCGCATCCGCGACATCCAGATGCGCGACACCCAAATGTATTTCATGAACATCGATGACTGCGACAATGTCGTGGTCGACGGCGTTGATCTGCGCGCACCGATTGACAGCCACAACACCGACGGAATTCAGATAACTGACAGCCGTGACGTGCGCATTTCCAATTGCCGGATTGCGGTCGGCGATGATGCCATTGTCACCAAGGCCCGATTGAAGCCCGTCGAGCGCCTGATGGTCAACAATTGCGTCATCACCTCAGACGATGGGGCAATCAAATTTGGCACCCGATCGGCCAGCGCGGTGCGCGACAGCCAGTTTTCCAACATCGCCATCACTGACAGCCGCTATGGCATTGCACTTTTCATGATCAATGGCGGCGAATATACAAATAACCGCTTCAGCAACATCTCGATCCGCACCGGCGGACGTCACGCGCGCACCTATCCGATCTTCGTCGACGTTGATGACCGGGTTGACGACCCCGCCGCGCGGCAGCTTGGCGTGATCGATGGTTTGACCTTCGATGGGCTGGATATCCGCACCAGCGGCAACCTGCTGATTGCCGGGCACCCCGACGCACCGATCCGCAACCTTGTCTTGGCGGACGTTACCATCACCTCCCGCAGTGGGGAGACGATCAAGCCCACCGATAGCAAGCCCAGAGGCAATCGCCGATTCGAGCCTGTACCCGGCTCCCCCGATCTGGCCCCGGTGGATGCAACCTTGGTGATCGGTCATGTCGAGGGGCTGACGCTCGATAATATCCGGGTGGTGGGCGATGGCAACGCCGAGGCCGTTCACACGGTCGAAATCCTCAATCCGGGCGGCTCAAGTGTGGATTTATTGAACCAGCCTGAATGAATTGCGCGATCGGGAGGTGATCAGCGCCGCATGACCACGAAGCGTTGCACCCGCTTGCCCTCGCCCAGCTCAGCGGTGAAGATGTCGCCGTGGCTGTTGACCGCGACGTTGTGCAGCGTGCGGAATTGCCCCGCGTAAGGGCCCTGCCGCCCCACCCTGCCATGCACCGCGCCCGATGTGGGATCCAGTA
>DAIQNP010000210.1:0-5149 GCA_036788335.1 Erythrobacter sp. | reverse complement strand
ATCGCGCCTGCAACGATCCCCAGCAGCCCCCGGCGATACTTGTGGCTGTCGGCAGCAGGCGCGGCGAGGTGCGGGCGCGTGACAAACTGCGCCGCGCCTTCGACCGCGCCGATCCCGATCGGGACGAGCCGCAGCTGCCCCATCACCGCGCGGCCCGGCAGGCTCCAATGCGCGAATTTCCATGCACCGAGCGCCAGCGTCAGGTCGTAGTGCCGCAACCGCTCACTAAGCACCGCGCCGCTGTCACTCGCCACACCAGAGGGCAGGTCGACCGCCACGTTGATCCGGTGCCGCGCTGCCAGATCGCGCAGCAGCAGTGCATGTTCGGGCAGCAAGGGGCGGGTCAGGCCCGATCCGAACAGGCAATCGACGAACACCTCGCCCGTAGCCCCGCTGCCTGATGGCGCCACCGGACCGCCCCAGCGCCGCCGCGCCTCCTCCGCCGCATCGGTTGCAGGCGCAAGCGGGGCGATGACCTGCACCGCGTTCCCCGTTTCGCGCAGCCGCCGGGCAATAACATAGCCGTCTCCGCCATTGTTGCCGGGGCCGCACAGCACCGTGACGCTGCGCCCGGCCGCCACGCGCCGGACCCATTCGGCCGCGCCGCTGGCGGCAATTTCCATCAGTTCCGAAACATTGGTCCCTGCGTCGAACAGCGCCTGCTCGGCGCTGCGCATCTGGTCCGCGGTGAGGACCTGCGCCTGCGTCACTCCACCGGCCCGGCCAACATTGCTTGCGGGATGGCATAGCGGTCCGGCCCGATGGCGAAGGCCAACGTGCCGTCGTCCGCCGCGCCGGGCACCAGTGGATCGACCCCGTCGCGCGGGGCGAGCGCGCCTGTCGCGGTATCGCGAACAATCCGCCGGAAGCCGCCATCGGGGTGGTGGATCACGATCTCACCGGTGCTCACCCGTTCGAGCGTGCAGTTGGGGCCAAGATCCTTGACCTGTCCGATGGCGCAATCGACCGTCTCACCCGGCGCGGACACCGGCTGTTCCTCGGCGAAAAACGGAGCGGCCTGCTCGCCCTCGCACCCGGCCAGCAGCAGCAGGGCCAGACTTGCGCTAGATATCCGCAAAAACATGGGTTTCCGCCTTCGCTCCGGGATGGGTCAGCGCGCCGTAACGGGCCGGCCCGACCACTTGGGCATAGCGCCACAATGCGCCAGCCTGATAGTCGTTGCTGCGCGGCTGCCATGCTGCGCGGCGTTGGGCCAGCACGTCTTCCGGCACGTCGAGTTCGATCGTGCCTGCCTCGGCATCGATGGTGATGGTGTCGCCATTCTCGACCAGTGCAATCGGGCCGCCGTCCGCCGCCTCGGGGCAGACATGGCCGATGCAGAAACCGCGCGTGGCACCGGAAAAGCGCCCGTCGGTGATCAGCGCGACCTTCTCGCCCATTCCGAGGCCATAAAGCGCGGCGGTGGTGGAGAGCATTTCGCGCATTCCGGGGCCGCCCTTGGGGCCTTCGTAACGGATCACGACCACGCAGCCTTCGGCGATGTCGCGCTGCTCGACCGCGGCGAAGGCATCCTCCTCGCAGTCGAACACGCGGGCCGGGCCGGTGAATTGCAGCCGCGCCATCCCGGCGACCTTCACGATTGCCCCGTCGGGGGCGAGGCTTCCACGCAGGCCGACGACACCGCCGGTCGGCGTGATCGGCGTCTTCACGTCGTAAAACACCTTCTGGTCGGGGTTCCAGGTGATTTCCTCGAGGTTCTCGCCGATGGTTCTGCCGGTGACGGTGATCGGGTTGGGATCGATAAACCCGCCATCGAGCAGCGTCTTCATTGCCATGTAGACCCCGCCCGCTTCGTGCATGTCCTTGGCGACGTATTTCCCGCCGGGCTTGAGGTCAGCGATATAAGGCGTTGATTTGAAGACTTCGGCAACGTCGAACAGGTCGAACTCGATCCCCGCCTCGCTCGCCATAGCGGGTAGGTGCAGCGCGGCGTTGGTCGATCCGCCGGTGGCCGCCACGACGCGGGCAGCGTTCATGAACGCTTCGCGGGTGCAGATGTCGCGCGGGCGCAGGTTCCGGGCGACCAATTCCATCACCTGCTTTCCCGCCGCGACCGCAATATCATCGCGCGACCTGTAAGGAGCAGGCGCCATGTTGCTGTTCGGCAGGGACAATCCGATCGCTTCCCCGACGCAGGCCATCGTGTTGGCGGTAAACTGCCCGCCGCAGGCACCGTGGCCGGGACAGGCAACCTTTTCGAGCGCAATCAATTCGGCCAGCGGGCAATTGCCGGCGGCATATTGTCCCACTGCTTCGAACACATCGACCACGGTCACATCCGCGCCGCGGTGGGTGCCGGGCAGGATCGATCCGCCATAGACGAAGATGCTCGGCACGTTCAGCCGCAGCATCGCCATCATCATGCCGGGCAGGCTTTTGTCGCAGCCTGCGAACCCGACAAGCGCGTCATAACAATGGCCTCTGACCGAAATCTCGATCGAATCCGCGATGATCTCGCGGCTGATGAGCGAGCTCTTCATGCCCTGATGGCCCATCGCGATGCCATCGGTCACGGTGATGGTGTTGAACCGCCGGGGTGTGCCGCCGCCCGCAATCACGCCCTCGCGGCAAATGTCGGCCTGCGCGTTGAGGGTGGTGTTGCACGGCGCAGAGTCGTTGCCCGCGCTCACCACGCCGACAAAAGGCGCGGCGATTTCTTCCTCGGTCATGCCCATCGCATAGTAGTAGGAGCGGTGCGGGGCGCGCTCCGGGCCGACCGAGACGTGGCGGCTGGGAAGCTTGGACTTGTCAAACCTGGGCGACATAAGATTTCCTGCTACAGGCAAATTGCGACACGTCCCCTGCCTTCAGGCGAGCGCTGACGCAACCCTTTGCGCAATATCTGCCAACATCGCGGACCAGCGCAGAGGGTCGCCGGGCGCAGTGACAAGATCCTGCCGCAGTTCGACGCCAAGATAGGGTCGACCGTGGGCCTCGGCATGGCGGTTCATGGTGTAGTTGAGATCGCGCCCCGAATAGGGGAGATTGTCGCCGACATTCAGTCCTTCGGCGGCAAGCATGGGGATGGCGATGCGCGCGGCACGGTCATCCGTGTTGTAGAGCACCCCGATTTCCCACGGCCGCGCTTCCTCGCTGGTGGCGAGGCGCGGGGTGAAGCTGTGGAGCGAGAGGATCAGCTTGGGCTGCACTGCATCGAGCCACCCGGCCAGTGCCATGTGATAGGGGCGGTGGAAGCGGTTCAGTCGCGCTTCCCTGTCCGCGCCGACATTGCCGGGGATCGGGTGGCCATCGCTGGCTTCGGGGACGAGGCCGGGGGCGGTTTCCTCGCGGTTGAGGTCGCAGACGAGGCGGCTGACGGCGGCGATGTGGGCGGGGATGGCGTGGTCGCGGGCGAGGATTTCGGCGATGGCAGCGGTGCCTATGTCGATGGCGATGTGTTCGTGGAGCAGGTGCGCCGGGATACCGAGGGGGATGTCGTCGGGCATGGCGTTGGAGGCATGGTCGGCGGTGCAGACGATGCCGCCGGGGACGGGGGTGCCGAGTTGGCAGTAGGCCGCGCTCACCGCAGCCGCCCGGCCATGGTCCACCACTCGTCCGGCATCGCCGCCGCCGCCGCGTCGCGGGCTTCGGGGGTGTCGTAGAGCGCAAAGCAGGTCGCGCCCGAGCCGGACATGCGGGCGAGCCACGGGGCGGTAGCCTGCAGCGCCCCCAGCACCTCGACGATCACCGGGGAAAGCGACATGGCAGGCGCTTCGAGATCGTTGCGCCCTTCCCTTGCGATCCGGCTCGCCGGGCCTTCAGGGAGCGCCCCACGATCCTCGCCATCCCAGGCCTTGAACACAGGGCCGGTCGACAGCGGCACGCGCGGGTTCACCAGCAGTACGGGAGTTCCGGCGAGGTCGTCTTTGACCGCAAGCTGCTCGGTGCCGATGCCGAGTCCGATATGGGTGCGGCTGAGTACGCAGGCGGGCACATCCGCGCCGAGCTTCGCCGCACGCGCGGGCCAATCCTCAGGCAGCCCGTGGAGCGCCTCAACAATCCGGAACACTGCCCCCGCATCCGCCGACCCGCCGCCAAGGCCAGCCGCGACGGGGAGGTTCTTCTCCAACGTTATCGCCAGCCCCTGCGGGCGCGGGAGGGCAGTGAGCGCCTTGGCGACGAGGTTGTCGAAGGGATTGCCGAGCACCCCCGCAAACTCGCCCAGCGTGGTGACGCTATCGGCAGCGGCAGGCGACGCGCTCAGCACATCGCCCGCATCGACGAAGGCGAACAGGGTCTCAAGCTCGTGATACCCATCCTCCCGCCGCCTGCGGACATGAAGCGCGAGATTGATCTTGGCGTAGGCGGTTTGGCGCATTCGTTTGTTCTCACCCACGCTTCCGAGATCGACGCAAGCGACGCCGGTCACTCGTTACAGCGCCCAGCAACGCTGGGCCAAACATAGACAATATAGCCATGCCAAGAAGGATGGGCAGAACCACCCAATTTGGCCACCGCTCTCCTCCCACCGGAAAGGACCTTTGCGGTTCGTATTCGAAAAATCGGATCTCGACCGTGCTACCGACCGGGTGGGTCGGTATAAGGGGACACCCGCCCGCGCCACCTTCGAAAACCTGACCTTCGTATTCGAATTGATAGCTGAAGGAGCAATATCTTAGCCCTTCGTAGGACTCAGTGACTATCGCGAATCCAGTCTGCCCACGACTATAGACATGCTCGCGAAAGGTATGTTCTTTCAGCGCGTAAGACACGACAGCTATCAGCGACACAGAAACCAGAACGACGACCGAAAGCAGCAATGCTATTGTCATCGCCTTTGATTTGGCCCGCGCCGCTGATTTCAGCAAAACCGGTCCTCACATATTCGGATAGTTCGGCCCGCCGCCGCCTTCGGGCGTCACCCAGTTGATGTTCTGGTTAGGGTCCTTGATGTCGCAGGTCTTGCAGTGGACGCAGTTCTGCGAGTTGATCACGAATTTCGGGCTCCCGCCCTCCTCGACCCATTCGTAGACACCCGCCGGACAATAGCGCGCCGAGGGGCCGCCGAAGACTTCGAGTTCGCTGGTGCGCTGCAACTCGATATCCTTGACCTGCAAGTGGACCGGCTGGTCCTCGGCGTGGTTGGTGTAGCTGTAGGCGACGTTGGTCAGCTTGTCGAAGGTGATCA
>DAIQNP010000209.1:0-5171 GCA_036788335.1 Erythrobacter sp. | reverse complement strand
TGGTGGCACCGCATTTCCGGGCCGCTGTCGGCGCTGCTGATGCCGCTGCTGGGATCGATCGCGGCCTTCGGGCTGGCGCGATCGGGGCAATTGTTCGTGCGCGCGATCATCGGCATGGCGCTGGGCTTTGCCTATTTCGTGGTCGACAATGCCGCGCTGGCGATGGGCAGTTTCGGCGGATATCCGCCTTTCCTCGCCGCCTGGGCGCCGTTCTTCCTGTTCCTGCTGATCGGCGAGACGGTGCTGATCCGGACGGAGGAGTGACGCGCGGTGCGTGGTCGCTGCGCCTCGCGCGGCCGGATGATGCCGAGGCGATGCCGGGGATCGAGCGGGCGGCGGCGAGTGCCTTTGCCGGGAAGGCCGACATCAATCTCACCGGCACCCGCACCCCTGACGATTTCCGCCGGCTGATCCGCAGGGGCCACTGCCTCACCGCGCATGTCGGCGAGGCAATGGCGGGGTTTCTGGTCGCCGAGCCGTTCCGGCGCGAATTGCATATCTGGGAAATGGATGTCGCGCCCCGGTTCCAGCGACGCGGAATCGGGGCCGGGCTGGTGCGCGCCGCGCAGATCGATGCCCGCAATACCGGATTCAAGGCGCTGACGCTCACCACGTTCCGCGACGTGGCGTGGAACGCACCGTTCTATTCGCGGCTGGGGTTCGAGGAGGTGACTGCGATCGACGCGCACCTGCGGCTTGCAGGCGAATTGGCGAACGAGGTGGATGACGGCCTGCCGATCGACCGCCGCTGCGCGATGATCTGCTTTCTCGATTGAGAGGCGACTACCCAACCCGTTCGCCCTGAGCTTGTCGAAGGGCTGCTTTGCTGATCGAGTTTGGCGGTGGCTATAAAGTGAAGGACGGTCCTTCGACAAGCTCAGGACGAACGGGGAGTGGCTGCAGCTCAGCCCGCCTTTTTCCCCATCGTGCTCTTCGCGATCCGCGCCACCAGCACCAGCATTCCGGGGTGGTTCGCGCCTTCATAGGTCGAGCCCGTGCCCAGTTCGCGGGCGAGCCTGCGGTGCGCTTCGGGCAGGTCGTGGTACGGCATCGACGGCATCAGGTGGTGCAGCGCGTGATAGCGCAGCCCGACCGGCGCCCAGATTTCGGCGGCAAGGCCCGGCGGCGGTACGTTGACCGAATCGAGGAACTGCGCGGTCACCGTCATCGGTTCGCCCTCGTTCTCCCACAGGTGCGCCACCAAGGTGCGCAGCTGGTTGAGCACCGCGGTCAGCGACAGGATCGCCAGCGCGGTGACGAGCGGCTGCCAGCCGATCACGAAGGTGCTGGCGATCAGCGCCCATGACCACACGAACACCCCGGCCTCCTGCCAGCGCACCCGGCCCACGAAGTCGCCTTCGGGCGGCTTGCGGCGGAATTCGGGATTGATCGACAGGGCCGAAAACCGTTCCCACGTGAAGGTCCGCAGCGCCGGGATCAACGCCCCCAGCGGCACCAGCAGCGCCGCGCGGATGAGCAGCGCCACCGGCGCCAGCAGCGCGACAGCCACGAACAGCGGCAGGCTCCACGGCTTCATCAACGCCAAGGGCAGGTATTCGGGGTCCTCCACCGTGCCGTATTGCGTGCGCTTGTGGTGGATGGTGTGCACGCCTTCATACATGAAACTGGGCATCAGCAGCGGGATGCCCACAGCCAGGTTCCAGCCGGTGCGGAAACCGGGCAGCGCATCGCGGTGAATATGGGTGAGTTCGTGAATGAACATCAGCGCGCGGTACAGCGCCAGCGCGCCGACCAGCCCGGCAACGATCTGCACCGCCAGACTGCCCGACAGGATCGCCGCGGCAATCCCGGCATAGCCCACACCCGCCGACAGCAGCATGTCGGTCCAATAGATCGCGGGCCGGGCCTCCCCCATCCCCTTGGTCAGATCGCGCGCGGCGCGCAGCATCGCCTTGTCATCGGCGACCATGAACTGGACGCGGGTGGCCCGGACGGGTGGGTGCACAGGCACGGGCGCTACGGGGCGGACAGGATCGATGGTCTGGTGCATGGGTTTGGCTGATACGTCCGGTCGTCCTATCGCAAAAGCGGGGGCGAGCCAAACGGGTCCTGTTGGTTAGAGTGATCGACTGGCTTGCGTCCCTGCCGTGTGCGCGACACAGAGACTTTGACAAAAGACAATACGGGGCAGCGCAAGTGGCAGATGCAGGAGCCGCAAGGCAGGAGATAGGGATCGAGCCGGTCAGCGGCAAGCGCGGACGGGCGGCCTTTGTCGATCTGGGCCGGGCGTTTTCGGCCCGGCTGGAGAATTTCGTACCCCAGATCCGCGCCGAACAGATCGAACTGGTCGATCCCGGCAAGAACCCTTTCTTCGGCCATGCCCGCGCGCAATTGTTCATTGCCCGGCGCGGCGGGCGGCCGGTGGGGCGAATCTCGGCCCATATCGACGAGCTTGCCCTCGCCATGCCGGCCGATCAGGGATTCGGCCCCGGCACCGGCTTGTTCGGCTATTTCGATGCCGAGGACGAGGCTGTCGCCCGCGCGCTGCTGACCACGGCCGAAGCCTGGCTGGCGCGCGAAGGCATGACCCGCGTGCTCGGCCCGATCTCGATGTCGGTGTGGGAGGAACCCGGCCTGCTGGTGCGCGGACAGGATCATCCGCCGATGGTGATGATGGGCCACCACCCGGCGCATTATGCCGGCTGGATCGAAGCGGCCGGCTATGCCCGCGCCAAGACGCTCTACACCTACCAGCTCGATGTCAGCCGCGGCTTTCCGCCGCTGGTCCAGCGGATCGTGCAATCGGGCAATAAGAACGCACGGATCAACGTCCGCCAAGTCAACAAGGCACGCTGGGACGAGGAGGTTGAAACGGTCATGACCATTCTCAACGATGCCTGGTCGGAGAATTGGGGCTTCGTCCCCTTCACGCCCGAGGAAGTCGAATATGCCGGCAAGAAGCTGAAGCCGATCATCAAGGAAGAGCTCAACATGATCGCCGAGGTCGACGGCAAGCCGGTGGCCTTCATGCTGACCTTCCCCGACGTGAACGACGTGCTGGCGCGGATCGACGGCAAGCTGTTCCCGCTGGGCTGGCTGACGATGCTGCGCTGGCTGAGGAACCCGCAAGGCGCAGGGATGCGGGTGCCGTTGATGGGTGTGCTCAAGCACCTTCACAACAGCCGCCTGGCGAGCCAGCTGGCCTTCATGATGATCAGCGAGATCCGCGATCAGGCCCATGCCAATTACCGATCGATCCGCGGGGAGATCGGCTGGATCCTCGACGACAATCAGGGAATGGTGGCGATCGCGGACACGATCCAGAGCACGATCAACCGCGAATATGCGATCTACGAGCGGATGCTGGGCTGACGCGTTGTCCGTTTGCGGCCACCTTCTGTGGCACGGACCGCCCGGTCTGCGTCGCGCATCAGCGCGACCGAACAAAAAAGGCCTCCACTCGGCAAAGAGTGGAGGCCTTTCGGGATCGTATCACCAGCCGCTTGGACGGGAGGGGGGGGTCTCGGCGGTGACAGAACGAAAATGCGCGTCCCGAACCACGGTTCCCGGCCCCCGGAAAATTTTTTCCGGGCGCGCGATAAATCCCTGAAATGCCCTCTGGGCGCGATCAGCAGTGCCCGGTTCCAGCCCTGAGGGGCGACGGACTAGGGGGGAACCGCTATGGCCCCGAATCGGTTGTGCAACCGTGCGATCGTCCTTCACCAAAGCGGAGCCCTGCCATGTCCCTCGGTAGCCAAGTTGCGGCCAACCTCCCGTTCCTGCGACGCTATGCCCGCGCCTTGACCGGCTCGCAGGCGACCGGCGATGCCTTCGTGCGGGCGATGCTCGAAGCCGTGTTGGCCGACGACGAGTTGAAGGCATCACTCGATGGCGGCCGCATCCCGCTTTACCGCGCCTTCAACAAGGTCTGGGCCAGCGCCTATGTCGATGTTGAACCTGCCGCCGCCTCCTTGCGCGGTGAACATGAGACCGGGGCGCAGAACCGGCTCGGCGCGATCACCCCGCCTGCCCGCCAGGCGCTGCTGCTGACCACGCTGGAAGATTTCTCGCCCGCCCAGGCCGCGCAGATCATGGACCTGACGACGTCGGAAGTCGAAGCGCTGGTCGGCGACGCAGTGGCCGAGATCGACCGCGAACAGACCACCTCGGTGCTGATCATCGAGGACGAGCCGCTGATTTCGATGCAGCTCGAAGACCTCGTCTCGGCGCTGGGTCACGAGATCTGCGGCACGGCTGCAACCCGCACGCAGGCGCGCGAAGTGGTGGCTGAACGCACGCCGGGGCTGGTGCTGGCCGATATCCAGCTGGCCGACGGATCCTCCGGACTGGACGCGGTCGACGATATCCTCGCCATTGCCAGCGTGCCGGTGATCTTCATCACCGCCTACCCCGAACGCCTGCTGACCGGTGACCGCCCGGAGCCGACCTATCTGGTCACCAAGCCGTTCGAGGAAGCCACGGTGCGCGCGGCGATCAGCCAGGCGCTGTTCTTCGGGTCGAGCCGGCCGCTTTAAGCGGCCATCTCAGGGCTTGCGCACAGGATCGGTCGTCTCGCGGATGCGGAAGTCGCTGCGGCGGCGGATCGGGACGCGCATCACGCAGCGCACGCCTTCGGGCCGGAAGTCGAGCGCGACCGGCTGGCGCAATTCGTGTGCGACGATCTTTTCGATGAGATCGGTGCCGAAGCCGCGCCGCCGCTCGGTCGGGACGGGTGGGCCGCCCTTTTCCTCCCATTCCACTTCGGCAAGCCGGTCGTCGATCCGCTGCCAGCGCAGGCAGACATTCCCGCCCGCAACGCTGAGCGCGCCGTATTTGGCGGCGTTGGTCGCCAGTTCGTGGATCGCCAGCCCGAACGACAGCGCATCATTGGGCGCCAGTTCGAGCGCCGGGCCGTCGAGCGTGATCGCCTCATCCATACCGGAATCCGGGTCGGTGTCCGGACCGCTGCGGAAATGCTGCAACTCCGCCTCGATCACCGCACGGATCGGGGTGGCGCCCCAGTCGGTGCCGGTCAGCAGGTCATGGGTTGCCGACAGCGCACGGATGCGGCCATCCAGACTATCGGCGAATTCATCGAGACTGGTGGTCCGCCGCCGCGTCAGCGACAGGATCGACAGCACGTTGGCGAGCGTGTTCTTGACCCGGTGGTTGAGCTCGCGGGTGAGCGAGTTGCGGATCGAATGCTGTTC
>DAIQNP010000208.1:0-5186 GCA_036788335.1 Erythrobacter sp. | reverse complement strand
ACCGCGACCCGGAAATGGCGTGCTTCACCTGCCACCTGTCATGGACGACCAGCTGCGGCGGGTGCCACCTGCCGATCGAGGCCAACTGGAAGACCAAGAGCCACCGCTACGAAGGCGGAGAGACGCGCAACTTCGCCACCTACAACCCGCAGGTCGCGCGCGACGAGATGTTCCAACTGGGCAAGCACCAGACCACCAAGGGCAATCAGGTCGCCCCGGTGCGTTCCTCCTCGGCGCTGGTGCTGTCCTCGACCAACATCAACCGCGAACGGATTTATGTGCAGCAGCCTCCGATCAGCTCCATCGGTTTTTCCAGCCAGGCCTTCGCGCCCCACTTCCCGCACACCGTGCGCAAGACCGAGACCAAGACCTGCACCGATTGCCACCTTTCCGCCGCCGATGACAACAACGCGATCATGGCGCAGCTGCTGTTGCTCGGCACGAATTACGTCAATTTCGTCGGCCTGAACGCGTGGACCGGGCTGGAGGGCGGATTCCAGGCCACGCGCGTCACCGAATATGACGAGCCGCAGACGGTGATTGGCTCCTACCTCCACCGCTATGCCTATCCCGATTACTGGGGGATGCATGTCAATGACAACGGGCGCGAATTAAAGAACTGGGTGCGGGGCAAGACCTTCGACAAGAAGTTCAGCGGCGAGACCGAGGCGTTGGAGGAATTCGTCAACATCCACGAGGGCACCTCGGGCCGGGTCGGCTGCCTGCAACTGCGCGGCGAATACATGTTCGTGGCCGAGGGCAAGGGCGGTTTCCGCGCCTATGACGTCGCCTCGATCGCCAACAAAGGCACCTCGGAACGCATCCTCAAGGGGCCGTTCTCGCCCTTGGGACATGACACCCACGTCAAGACCAGCAACGCCACCTGCATGGCGATCGCCACCAACCAGCCGATTGCGCCCACCCGCAACACCGAGGCGATGCGCGAAGCCAATCAGGAACAGGCGTTCCTGCCGATCTACAACTACGCAGTGGTAACCGATGCGGTGGAGGGCCTGATCCTTGTCGACGTCAACACGCTGTCGGATGGCGAATTCCGCAACAACAAGCTTGCCCGCAAAGTGTTTGCCGACGGCGCGGATGCGTGGAACCCCGGCGGGGTGCTGACCGGCGCGCGCCATATCACGCTGGCGGGCGAGGTCGCTTACGTCACGGCGGCCAAGGGTCTGGTGGTGATCGATCTGGCTGATCCGGGCACGCCCAAACTGGCAGCGGTGCGCGAGCTTGCCGATGCGCGCGCCACCGCGGTGCAGTTCCGCTACCTTTGGGTATCGGACGTGGACGGGGTGAAGCTGTTCGATGTGACCACCCTGCGCAATCCGGTGGCGGTGCCCGAAGGTACCGTGCCGCTGGCCGATGCGCGGCGCATCTATGTCGCCCGTACCTACGCCTATGTTGCCGCCAAGGCCGAGGGTCTGGTGATCCTCAACGTGACCAACCCCCGCGCGCCCCGCATCGCCCAGAAGGTGACGCTGGATGGCACGCTCAACGATGCCGAGGACGTGATCGTCGCGACCACCAATGCCTCGCTGTTCGCTTATGTGGCCGATGGGCGCAACGGGATGAAGGTGCTGCAACTGACCAGCCCCGACAGCCAGCGCAATTTCTACGGTTTCAGCCCGGCGCCGGTGCCCGAACTGATCGCCTGGGCGAAGACCCCTTCACCCGCGATCGCGCTCAGCAAGGGCATCGACCGCGACCGCGCGGTGGACGAGACCGGGGGGCAGATGGCGGTGTTCGGCAGGCTCGGTTCGCGGCCATTCACCCGGCCCGAGATGGAGAAGCTGTTCATGACCCGCAGCGGCGTGCCGTGGAAGGTGAGCGACACGGTCGACATGAATCGCTGGGTCGGCGTTGCGCCGTAAGGGTTGCAGCGGGCGGAGGGGTTGGGCAAGTAGGCTGAGGACGGGGGTCACTCTCTTTCCGCAAACATGCCTTCAATCATCGGTTGCAGCCCGGCGTGAAAGCGCGCCAGCACCTGCCAGTCGCCCACCCGCTCGTAATGGGACACCAGCCGGGTGCCGTCCCAGCGGTGCAGCGCATAGGTCGGCGGCTCGGTGGTGATGAGCTCGCGCTCGTCGGGCACGGTCTTGTCGATCGGCGACAGGTCCATCGCCACCAGCGGCGCGACCGACGGCGTCACACCCAGCGGGATGCCGGCAAAGCGCGTGGTGATCGGCCGGTGGAGATGCCCGCAATGGATCCCCTGCACCTGGCTTTGCCGCTCCAGAACGCGGCGCAGGCGGGCGATCCAGGGCTCGTCCGGGGCAGGGTCCATCCAGTCGATCCCGACAACCACCGGAGGGTGATGCATGAAGATCAACGTCGGGGTATCAGGCGCTTCGGCCAGCCGCGCACCTAGCCAATCGGCACGGGCTTCGCAGAACGCGCCGCCGTGGCGGCCATCCTCCAGCGTGTCGAGGCAGATCACGCGCAGGCCAAGTCCGGCCTCGACCACGTAATGCAGAAAGCCGCCCTCTGCCGGGATCACCTGCGGAAATGCGCCGAGCAATCCGGCGCGGGTGTCGTGATTGCCGACCATCGGCAGAACCGGGCAGGGGCAGTCTGCCAGCAATTCGATTGTCTTGGCGAAGCTTTCCTGGTCGCCGTGATCGGTGATGTCGCCCGACAGCACCAGCAGGTCGGGCCGGTTGGGGCCGTGAAACACCCGCGCCAGCGTGGCGCGGAAACGGGTAAGGTTGAGCTCTTCGGGCTGTTCATCGGGGGCGAAGCCGACATGGGTGTCGGTCAATTGCGCGATCAGCACGGCGCGCGCGGATGCAGTCTCGGCCCCCATTCCTATTTCCTAACCGCCCTTGCAATTTCTGCAACAATTGTTTTGGCAGGGCCGGGCGGAGGGATCGGCTTGTAATGCGGGGCGTCGCCTTCGGGCGACCATTGCCCGGCGGGCAGGTGATAGGCGTGGCACATGGCGCAATCGCTCGGCACGATCGTCTTCGTTTTCACCGCCGCCGCGCCGAGGTGGCAATCGCGGCAGCTTTTGACATCGGGGATCAACAGGTCGGTCGCGGCCTTGGATGTGTCCGCCGCGTGGCAATCGGTGCATTCTTCCTTCTTGTGCGCATCGTGGCTGAAGAAGCCTTTCGTCAAGAAGCGGTCCGGTAGGTTTACCGGGATCAGATCGGCCTGACCGCTCGGGCTGCGCGCGGGCAGGTGGCATTCGGTGCAGATCCCGCCGGGAGACAGCGCGTTGCTCAGCCCGATATAGGCCCGCACCGGCCGCCCGAAATCGGCCGCGTAGGCGCCGCCGCGTGCGAACTGGCCGGGACGCGTGCGGCCGGGGGCGAGCGCGGGGCGCGGGGCGGTGTTGATGCGGGCGAGGTCCTCGGCCAAGTCTTTTACATCACCGTGGCGCAGCTTGCTGAAGCCCCCGCCCACGCCGCGTCCGGATACGAGCGAATGGCATCCTTCGCAGGCGTCCTCCATCTTTACCTGCGTAAACCCGATCTTGGCCGCGTCCAAGGTGTGGCAGTCCCTGCATTCGAGCGGCGCGCCATATTGGCGGAGGCTGACCGCCATCCGCGCCGCGCCGCCGCGAGCATCCATGTGCACATCATGCGGGAACACCAGCCCGCTGCGTTCGACAGGTTTAGTGTCGAGGGAGGCGCGCACCGGCTTAGCCGCACCGAAGCTGGCGTAGAAGGCGGGGCGAAATTGCGGATGCTCCTTGCCGAAATCGTGAGCATTGCCCAGCGCTGTATCGGTCAGCCGGGTGTCTAACGTGTCATGGCAATCGGCGCAGAACGCCTCGCTCGCTGGTTTCTGGCGCAGCGGGCCTTCGTGTTCGGAATGGCACGATACGCAGCCCAGCGGCCCCTCCTTGCCGAGCGCCTCGCCAATCCGCCACTGGATTGCATCGCCGAGGGAGAGCGGCGGCATCCCGGTCGCGAGGCGCGGCGTGGCGGCGTGGGTGCCCAACTCCTTGTGGCAGGAAATGCAGGTTTCGTCCTGTACGCTCTCGAACGCGGCGACGTGGCAGGATTCGCAATTGTCCTCGAGATCGTGGTGCTTGAGCGACAATTCCCCCGACGACCACGCGGCGTCGAAGATCACCTGTCCCGGTGTCTCGCCCGTGGGATCGACCTTGGCTGGCGTGCGCATCAGATGGCTCGCAACCGGCACAGCCAGCAGCAACAGCAGAATGGCGCTGGCGAAGACCCAGCTCATCGCGCGCTTGCTGGGCAGCGCGCTGGCAAGCGCGAAGCCGCGCAGCACATCTCCCTTGCCGTCCTCGGCTGCGACCTGGCGAATGGTGATACTGACCCTGCCGTCGGCCTCGCGCGCCACGGCCAGTCGCGCCGCGCCGAGCGCGATCTCGCCTCCGGTGCGCGGATCGATGATGCCCGATGTGACCACCCGGCCGTCAAGCCCGAAGCCGAGCGTGCCGAGCGCCGCGACCGCCAGCGTGCCGTCAGCGCCAAGGTCTGCCCGCATGTGGCGTTGCTCGACGGCCAGATCGGGCAGGTGAATGTCGTTTTCCGCCGCCCGCCCGATGGTCAAGCCCGGTTGCTCCACCACCCGGTCGCGGACGATCTCGCGCCCGGCGGCGGTGAAATCGATGGTGCGGATCAGGAACGCCATCGCCGCTCCCTCACCAGTAATAGAACACGCTGATGACATGCGCGGTGAGCGCGGCGATCAACGCGATGGTCAGCGGAATATGGATGAACAACCACACTTCGAGCGCGGCGCGGATGCGCAGTTGTCCGCGGATTTGGGCCAGCTGTTCGCGGCGCTTGCCGAGCAGGGTGTGGACGCGTTCGCAGGCGGCCGGATCGCTCGCTGGACAGCTGTCGAACCGGCCCAGCGCACGAGCAGTAGCGCAGCGCGGGTAGTAACCGCTGAGCCGCCCCAGCGCGCCGCCGTGAAAAACGTCCTGCGCGAGTGCGGCGATCACCAGATCGGCCTGTTCGCGCCCCAGCGGCTGCGCGGCGCTTTCGAGCTTGCGGTCGATTGCGGTCAGTGCCTCCAGCATCTGCGCGCGGGTCATTTCCTTGCGATTGGCGCTGAGGTGGGCGGGCAGGGCGGCGTAGACGATCACGCCATAGATTCCTGTGATGATGACCAGCAGCATCAGCGCATAGGCCAGCGTGTGGACGTTCCAGCCGATCTGAAAGCCCGTGTGCAGCGTGCCCACCACCGCCAGT
>DAIQNP010000207.1:0-5190 GCA_036788335.1 Erythrobacter sp. | reverse complement strand
TGCCGACGTTGTAGGGCAGGTTCGACAATACGTGGAACGGCGCTGCGCCCATCAAGGCATTGTGATCAAGCTTTAGCGCATCACCTTCGATTACAGTGAGTTGCCCCGGAAAGCTCTCTCCCAGTTCGGCCAAGGCTGGCAAGCAGCGGCGGTCCATTTCGATCGCGGTGACGCGCGCTCCCGCCCTGAGCAGCGCGCGGGTCAAACCGCCGGGGCCGGGGCCGACTTCGAGCACCTGCGCGCCCATAAGGTCTCCCGGCAGCGCCGCAATGCGGGCGAGCAATTGTTCGTCGAGCAGGAAGTTCTGCCCCAGCGCCTTGGTTGCGGCCAGCCCGTGGCGCTGGATCACCTCGCGGATGGGGGGGAGATCAACCAATGTCCGTTCGCCCTGAGCTTGTCGAAGGGCCGTCCTTCGACTGTGGTTGCTGCGCTTGAAGAAAATGCGGGGCTTCGACAAGCTCAGCCCGAACGGGTCCTAGGGCGATGCCCGCGCCGCCGCCATCGCGCTCGCCATCACGATCGCCGCCGCCATCGCGTTCGAGTCGGCCAGACCCTTGCCCGCGATGTCGAAGGCGGTGCCGTGATCGGGCGAGGTGCGGATGATCGGCAGGCCCAAGGTGACGTTGACGCCCTCATCGACTTCGAGCGCTTTCAAGGGGATCAGTGCCTGATCGTGATACATCGCCAGCGCCGCGTCATAGGTCAGCCGCATCCGCGGGGTGAACAGCGCGTCGCCGGGAACCGGGCCGAAAGCATCGATCCCCTCGGCCTGCAAAGCGGCGATCGCGGGAGCAATAATCCGCGCTTCCTCGTCGCCGAACTGCCCGCCTTCGCCTGCGTGCGGGTTCAGCGCGGCAATGGCAAGGCGCGGGGCGGGGATGCCGAAGTCGCAGACCAAGCCCGCCGCGACGATCCGCGCCTTGTGGGTGATGAGATCGGCCGACAGCAGCGTGGGCACTTCGGCCAGCGCGGTGTGAACCGTGATCGGCACGGTGCGCAAGGACGGCCCGGCCAGCATCATCACCGCATCGCGATAGGCCCGCCCGCAGGCATCGGCGAGGAATTCGGTCTGGCCCGGATAGTCCCAGCCGATCGCCGCCAGCGCGCTCTTGGCGACCGGCGCGGTGACCAGCCCCGCCGTCTCGCCCGACAATGCCAGCCGGGTCGCCCAGGTGAGCGAGGCCAGCGCCAGCCGCGCACCGTCGGCGGTCGGCGTGCCGGGGGTCCACGAACCATCCAGCGCGGCCATCACCGGCAGGCCCGCCTGGGCCGCGAACACCGCCTCGCCCGGATCGGCAATCGGCACGACCGGGCAATCGATCCCCAGCGCCTCGGCCGCCTGGCGCAGCACCGATGGCCCACCCGTCACGAAGGCGGGCGGCGCGCGCCGTTCATGGCGCAGTTTCAGCCAGGCGCCGAGGATCACCTCCGGCCCGATCCCCGCCGGATCGCCCAGCGCGATAGCGAGAGGAGCGGGGGCTGCGCTCAATTAATTGTATTCGATATAGGCGTCGTTGCGCAGGTCGCGCAGATAACGCTGGGCGCGCTTGTTGATGCGTTCCTGTTCGATCTGGTCCATCACCACATCGAAGGTCGGAGCGCCCGCATCCGCAGGATCGTCGCGGCCGCACAGCATCAGCACGCGCACGCCTTCCTCGACCCCGCCGAACAGCGGGGTGGTCTGCCCGATCTGCAGATTGAGGATGATGTTGCGCAGCTGTTCGGGCAGGTTGGCGGCCTTGATCTGGTCGTTTGTCACCACCGTCGCGCCGATTTCGGCGCCGGCCGCCTCGACATCGTTGCAGCCGCGCAGGTTCTCGATGAAGGCGATGAACTGGTTGAGCCGCGCTTCGGCCTCGGCCTCGCTCACGCCCTGCGGGAAGTCGATCGCAATCTGCTTGAGGCCGAGCATCGCCTCGTTGGGATCGGCCATCAGCACCTGCCGCTTGTTGATCAGGTAGAGGATCGAAAATCCGCCGGGAATCTCGATCGGCCCTTGCAAGGTGCCGGGGCTCATCCCGCGTGCCACGGTTGCGAGTTGCGGCGGAAGCTGGCCGAGCCGGACCCAGCCCAGGTCACCGCCGACCACGGCGGTGGTGGCTTCGGAGAACTGCCGGGCATAGGCGACGAAGCTGCCGCCCCCCTGCAATTGCTCGACGATCTGCTGGGCGTTCTGGAGCACGGCGGCACGGTTTTCGGTTGTGGCCGACAGGTAAATTTCGCCCAGCCGGTATTCGTCGGTGCCCTTGGCCTCGTTCATCCGCTTGAGCACGTCGTTGACCTCTTCGGCCGAGACGTTGACGAAGGGAATGATATTGCGGCGCAGCAGGTTCTCCCACGCGATCTCGCCTTCGATCTGGCGCTTGAGCGCGGCCGGCGAGGAACCGATCGAGGCGAGGTATTCGTCCATCTTCTTGGGCTCCGCGGCGAAATTCTGCGCGGCGAGCTGCGAATAGGTCTGTTCGACCTCCTCGCGCGCGACCGCCAGTTCGGCCGCCTCGGCCGCCTGGATCTTGAGCGTTTCGTCGATCAGGTTGCGCAGCACCTGCACCCGCAGGCGCAGCAGTTCCTCCTCGGACACCTCTGTCTCCGCCGCCGAGGTAACCAGCGCCACGCGGTGGTCGATATCGGTGCCGGTGATCACATAGCCGTTGACCACCGCGGTGGCGGTGCGGCTGTCCGGGTCGGTCTTGCCGAACAGGGTGATGTCTTCGGGCAGGCCGAAAGGATTGTCCGCCGTGGGGATCGCCACGGTTTGCGCAGGAGCGGCAGCGGGCAGCATCGTGGCCCCGATCAATCCGGCCAGCAGCAGCAATGCGCCAGTCCTGGTCCGATACTTCGCCTTGGTCAGATTCTTCAATGTCACTCGATCAATCCCGCTTTTCGGTCTGGAACCATCACGCGACCCCTCACGCGATATGCGCCGCGACTGGCAGCGCGCGGCTTAATGCAAGCTGAGCCTGCGGCGCGGTGTGCACCGTGTCCGCTCGCCTGTGCGCGCCCCTTAACCGCTTTTGCCGCGCCTGCCAATTCGCGAGGCTAGCGGAAACCGAGGTTCCGCAGCGCGAAGAACAGCTGGAAGGTGTTGCCGCGCGCCGCGTCGCCCGCGGTGATGAAATCGCGCCGCCAGGTTGCGCCGAATTCGATGCAGTCATCGGCATAGGCGACCCCGAGCCGGGTGCGGATCGGTTCGAACCCGTCGGGCCGGAACACCGGATCGTCTTCGGTGCTCGTCAGGTTGAACACGCCCGAGCCGAACACCGACCAGTGCCGCAGGAAAGCGATGCGGGCAGCGGCGCGCACTTCCTCGCGGTCGCGCAGGTCTTCCACCGTCTGGATGTCGCGATTCAGCCGGAGATAGCCGACCTCGATATAGGTGCGGCGCGTTCCGAAGGCGGCGTCGATCTCGTTGCGGCGGATCGCGAGGCTGTCCTTGTCGAGCCGGAAACGGTGGGTGAGGTTGACGAAATCGCGGAACCGCACTTCGGTCCGCCCGACGAAATCGGTAACCCGCTCGGACAGGCCGGTGCCGATGGGGAACAGGCCTTCTTCCGGCTTTTCGAGGCGATAGGACTGGCCCACGGTCGAACGGACCCGCCAGCCGGGGCGCTGCAACTCCCAGTCGACGCCCCAGGTGATGCGCGCGCCGTCCTCGACCCGGTCATAGCCGGGGAAGCGATTGAGCGCGAAGAGGTTGGAATCCTCCAGGTCGATCGCCCGTGCGTCCTCGTTGGGCACGGCAAGGTTGCGGATCCGGGGGCTGGCGACCAGCTGGACGCGCGGCTTGAACACCTGCGTGCCGCCGAACGCCTCGCCCACGAAGGGCCATTCGATATCGAGCGCGGCGGTGGCGATGCCGCGCGCGGTCCAGCCTTCGGTCCCGCGATAGGTCGGTGTGGTGGTCTCCTCGATATTGCTGGTGTTGTAGACATCGCCGCGCACCAGCGCGGTCAGCGTCACCATCTGGCCCATGCGGGTCAGCCGCCTGAGGTCCCACTTCGCCCCCGCGAACGCGCGCTGGGTGTCCTGCCCGTTGTTGCGCAGCAGCGCGAGACTGTTGGCCTGAAACTCGATCCGCCCGCCCAGCACCGGATCGGCGAGGAACTGGCGATAGTCGATCGCGGGCAGCGCCAGCGGGATCTGTCCCTGATCGGCATTGATCCGCAGCGTCTGCGTCGCCCAGCCGGCGATCGACAGGTAGGAGCGGTCGGTGATCCGTTCGAGGTCGATGGTCGAGCGCAGCCGGTCGTCGCGGCTGAGATCGTAGCGGCGCAGGAAGGTGCGGTCGCTCGCCAGCCGGATCGATCCGGTCAGGCTCCAGTCGGGGGAGAACTGGAACCGGCCATTGGCGGCGATATAGCCGCGCGGATTGTTTTCGAAGCCCTGTTCCCCGGTAAAGTCGGTCAGCCGGTCGCTGGCGGTGGCATAGCCGGTGATCTGGTAGGCGCCCTTGTCGGTCAGGTGGCGCCACTGCGCGCTGGCCATCGGCGCGACGTTGCTGAACACGAAGGCGCCCAGCGTCAGGTCGCGATTGGGGCCGAGCCGCCAGAAATACTCGCCGCTCGCTTCGAGCCCGTTGACCTGGCTGACGCGGAAATCGGGGACGAGAAAGCCGGATTCGGCCTGCCCGTCGGTCCTTAGCGCAAGGCCCGGCAGCGGGAGGATGCGCGCGCCGAACAGTTCCAGCATCGCACCCCTGAACGTCACCCGGCTTGCCTGCTGGTCATAGGTCACCCGGTCGGCGGTGATGCGCCAGCTGGGGTTCTTGGCGCAGCCGTCCTCGCCCGTCACGGCGCAGGCGGAATAGGCCGCGTCGGCCAGCACCACGGTCCCGTCCTCGCCCCGCTCGGCCGAGCGCGCGGCGAGCCTGCCGCCGGCGCGCAGCGCGAGCAGCAGTTCCGACATGGTGCCCGCTTCGAAGGTATCGGTCAGTTCGATCTGGTCGGTGAACAGCTGGTTGCCCGCATCGTCGACCAGCCGGACATTGCCGGTAGCGATGATGGTGCCGCTTTCCCGGTCCCAGCGCACTTCGTCGGCCCGGACCGAGCGGTCGTCGTTGCTGAGGATGACATTGCCGCGCGCGGTGACCACGTCGCTGTCGCTGTCGAAACCAAGCTCGTCCGCCTCGAAATCGATCGCGCGCGGGGCTTCATCGGTAACGGGGACGGGGGCGGGAAGGGTTTCGCGCTC